>JAICUS010000091.1 GCA_025935735.1 Solirubrobacteraceae bacterium
CGAGGAGCGCCGGCCGCGGCTGGGCGGCGTGCTCAGCGTCCTCTACGTCATCTTCACCGAGGGCTCGACCGCGACCGCCGGCGACCAGCTGCTGCGCACGGATCTGGCCCGCGAGGCCATTCGCCTGGCCCGCATGCTGGTCGCGCTGCTGCCCGGCGAGCCCGAGACGCACGGCCTGCTGGCGCTGTTCGAGCTGACCGCGGCCCGCTTCCCGGCCCGCACCGGCCCCGGCGGCGAGCCGATCCTGCTGGCGGACCAGAACCGCCTGCTCTGGGACCGCTCGGCGATCCGCCGCGGCTTGGCGGCGCTGGGTCAGGCCCGGGCGGCCGGTCGCGGCCTCGGCCCGTACGGCCTGCAGGCGGCGATCGCCGCCTGCCACGCCCGCGCCCGGGTGCCGGAGGACACCGACTGGGTGCGGATCGCGGCGCTCTACGACGGCCTGGCGGCGCTCAACCCCTCGCCGGTGATCGAGCTCAACCGCGCCGTGGCCGTCGGCATGGCGTTCGGGCCGGCGGCCGCGCTGGAGCTCGTCGACGCCCTCACCGGCGAGCCGGTGCTGCGCCAGTACCACCTCCTGCCCGCCGTGCGCGGCGACCTGCTGGAGAAGCTCGGCCGGCGGGACGAGGCGGTCGCCGAGTTCCACCGGGCGGCCTCGCTCACGTCCAACCAGCGCGAGCGCGCGCTGCTGATCCGCCGCGGCGGCGGGCCCCGTAGCCTCGGGTGATGCGAGTCACCGTCACGGGAGCCTCCGGCCTGATCGGCACACGGCTGGTCCGCGCGCTGCACGAGCGCGGCGACGAGGTGACCGTGCTGTCACGCTCGCCGGACCGGGGCGACGCGGTATGGCAGCCGCAGGCCGGCCCGGCGCCGGCGGACGCGCTGGCGGGCCGCGACGCGGTCGTGCACCTGCTGGGGGAGAACGTCGCGCAGCGCTGGAGCGAGAAGGCCCGGCGGGAGATCCGGGCGAGCCGGGAGCTCGGCACGCGCCACCTGGTGGCCGGCCTGCGCGCCGCCGAGCCGCGCCCCGCGACGCTCGTCTCGGCCTCCGCGGTCGGCTACTACGGGCCCCGCGGCGACGAGGTCGTGACCGAGGAGACGCCGCCCGGCACGGACTTCCTCGCCGAGGTGTGCGTGGCCTGGGAGCGCGAGGCGCAGGCGGCCGAGGCGCTCGGGATGCGGGTCGTGCGCCTGCGGACCGGCGTCGTCCTCGACCGCGGCGGCGGCGCGCTGGCGCGCATGCTGCCGCCGTTCCGGCTCGGCGCCGGCGGCCCGGTGGCCGGCGGGCGCCAGTACCTGCCCTGGATACACGCCGACGACCTCGTGGGCCTCTACCTGCACGCGCTCGACGACCCCGCCTGGTCGGGCGCCTACAACGCCGCCGCGCCCGAGCCGGTGACCAACGCCGAGTTCTCGAAGGCACTCGGCCGCGCCCTGCACCGCCCGGCGGTCGCGCCCGTCCCCGCGGCCGCGCTGAAGCTGCTCTACGGCGCCATGGCCGAGATCGTCACCGAGGGCCAGCGCGCCCTGCCGCGCCGGGCGCTGGACGGCGGCCACGAGTTCGCGCACGGCGACCTGGACGCCGCCCTGGCCGACGCGCTGCGCGGCTGACATGCGGCTCGGGTTCGCGGTCAAGGTCCTCGGCGGCGGCGGGCTGCCGTCGCACGACACCCGCCGCTGGCAGTCCGGGCCGTCGCTGGAGGTGTCGCTCGACCGCCTGGAGGCGATCCTCGGCTATTGCGACGCGCAGGACATCCGCATGTACCGGATGGCCACCGGGCTGGCACCGTACGCCTCGCACCCGCAGCTGCGCCGGTTCCGCGACGCGCCGGCGCGCTGCGCCGAGCGGCTGGCGCAGGTGGGCGCCCGGGCCCGCGCGCTGGGGATCCGCCTCTCCACCCATCCCGGCCAGTACACCGTGCTGAACTCGATCGACGACGCCGTGCAGCGGGCGGCGGTCGAGGAGCTCGAGGTCCAGGCGGAGCTGCTCGGTGGCATGGGCCTCGGGCCCGAGGCGGTCGTGGTCCTGCACGTCGGCGGCGCGGCGGGCGGCCCGGAGCGCTTGGAGGCCGGGTTCGCGCAGCTCTCCGACGCCGCCCGGGCGCGGCTGGTGATCGAGAACGACGACCGCACGTACGGGCTGGCCGACGTCGTGGGCCTCGCCGAGCGGCTCGGGCGCCCCGTGGTCTTCGACGTCCATCACCACCACTGCCACGACCCGGAGGGGATCCCGGACCGCGAGGCGCTGGAGCTCGCCCTCGCCACCTGGCCGCCGGGCGTGACGCCGAAGGTCCACTACTCCTCGCCGAAGACCGCGCTCGAGGAGCGGCGCGGCCAGCTCGCGCTCCCGCATCCCCGCGCCCACGCCGACGGCATCGACCCGTTCGCGTTCGCGCACTTCCTGGACGTCACCGCGGCCGGCCACGACTTCGACGTCATGATCGAGGCCAAGGCGAAGGACCTCGCGCTGCTGGCGCTGCGCGCCGCGCTCCAGGCGAACCGCGCGCGCACCGCCGCGTGACGGAAGATCCGCCGGCTCGCCGATCGACAGGCTCACGCCGCTTCCAGCAGCGTCCGCGCGCGGGCGAGCCCGAGCCGCACGCGGCCCTTCGCCGTGCCGAGCGGCGCGCCGGTGGCCTGCGCGAGCTCGCTGATGCTCAGCCCGGCCGCCGAGGTCAGCAGCAGCGCCGCGCGCTGGGCCGCCGGGAGCTGGGCCAGTGCCCGCTGCAGGCGCTCGCGCACCTCGGCGCGCAGCGCGGCGTCGGCCGGGTCCTCCGGCGGCGGAGCCTCCGCGGCCCCGGCGCGGTCGTGCGCCGCGTCGCGCGAGCGGCGGGAGCGGTGCAGGTCGATCGCCCGGGAACGGGCGCGCAGGGTCACGTAGCCGGCGAGCGATCCGCGGCGCCCGTCGAAGCGCTCCGGCCGCGCCCACAGGTCGGCGAACACCTCCTGCACGACGTCCTCGGCGGCGGCGCGGTCGTGGAGCACCGCGTCGGCCGCCCACAGCGCGATCGCGTGGTGGCGCCGGTAGGCGACCGCGAACCCGTGCGGGTCGTCGAGCTTGAACACAACATGGAGGATAACCTACACAGCATGTTCAATCGCTACGCCCAGGGACGGCGGCGCCGGTGCTCGTGCCGCTCGACCGAGTCGCCGATCAGCCACAGCATCGGCGGCCACAGGCCGACGAACAGGGCCCGCCGCTCGGCGTTGCCGCGCTCGTCCTGGTCGACCGTCTTCGCGCGCACCCAGAGCACGATGCAGAGCCCGACCGAGCCGAGCGAGGTGCCGTGGAGCATCCAGCCGCGGAGGCCGAGCCGATGGAGCGTGCCGGTGAGCATGCGCGGGGCTCTACCCGGGGTAGGGGTGGGAGATGCCCCGTAGCCTCCCCGTCCACCGCCGCGTCACCACGGCGACCCGCTGGCCCGTCGGCGTCGGCCTGACGTCCTGGCGCTACCTCTGGCGCACGGTCCCGCTGCACCGGACCGAGGAGGAGGGCGACCCCGCCGCCGACGCCCCGCCGCCGCTGCCCGGCGGGATCGCGCTCGACGACGTCCAGCGCCTCCAGGACGGCACCGGGCCGGCGTTCCATCGCCGCTACCGCACCCGCATCCGCGGCTCCGCGCTCACGCCGGAGGAGCTCGTGACCCGCCTCGCTGCCGACCCCGACGCGGCCGCGCCGACCGAGTTCGCCTCGTTCGTCAAGCTGCACGGCGAGCCGGGGGAGATGCGCGTGGGCGACGAGTACCGCGTGCGCATGGCCGGGCCGTGGGACGGCCCGGTGCGGGTCATCGAACGCACCGCGACGTCGTTCCGGCTGGCGACGCTCGAAGGCCACCTGGAGGCCGGCCAGATCCGCTTCGCCTGCGCCGAGCGCGACGGGCTGCTGGTGTTCGAGATCGAGTCGTGGGCGCGCAGCGCGGGCCCCACGGTCCACCTGCTCTACGACAAGCTGCGGATGGCCAAGGAGATCCAGCTGCATATGTGGACGTCGATGCTCCAGCGGATCGCCGAGCTGGCCGGCGGGCGCGTCACCGGCGGCATCGACATCCACACGCGCCGGGTCGCGCACGGCCACGACCGCGGCATCGCCCGCCGGTTCGCCGCGCTGCGCGACCGGCCGCTCAACTACGACCCCGACGAGCCGCACCGCGAGTCCGACGGCTGGCGCGTCGACGACTACTGCGAGCCGCTGCCGGCCGAGCCGCCGGGCGCGCCGGTCGACGGCGGCCCGTTCCGGATCGCCCAGCGGCTGCTGCGCAACTACAAGGTGGCCGACCCGAGCATCGTCCGCGCCTACTACGACCACGACGCTCCGCTGGAGGGCCGCGACATGCTGCTCGAGCTGCGCTTCAACGCGTTCCGCACGTTCGCCGGCTGCCGCGTGGGCCGGGTCACCGACGGGCGCCGGACCGTCCGCGGCCGGCCCGTCCAGGTCTGGGGCTGGCCGTACGGGACGCTGGCGGGCCACATCGAGCAGGGCGAGATGTCGTGGGAGGTGTGGAAGTGGCTGGACACCGGCGAGGTCGAGTTCCGCATCCACTCCTACTCGCGGATGGCCGGCGGCGGGAACCCGGTCACCCGGCTCGGCTTCCGGCTGTTCGGCCAGCGCGAGCGGCGGCGCTACCTGACCTCCGCCGGCCGGCGCATCCGCGAGCTGACGGAAGAGGGGCTGCGCGGCGAGCACCCGGCGGGCGACGAGGCGCGGGCGGTGGGGGCATGACGCGCGCCGCGGCGCTGGCCGGCTTCGCCTGCGGGCTGCGCACGTTCTCCGCCCCGCTGGCGCTCGCGCTGCGCGGCCGGCTCGGCGGCCGTTCGTTCCTGGCTGTGGCGGCCGCGGGCGAGCTCGTGGGCGACAAGCTGCCGTCCGTGCCCTCGCGCACCGCGCCCGGCCCGCTGGCGCTGCGGCTGGCCGCGGGCGCGCTCTGCGGCCACGTGCTGGCGGGACGGGCCGGCCTGGCGGCCGGCGCGGCCGGCGCCGCCGCGGGATCGTTCGCCGGGCAGCGCGCGCGGGGCTTGCTCAGCGAGCGGACGGGGAAACCGGACGCGCTCTTCGCGGTGGCGGAGGACGCCGTCGCCTACGCGCTGGCCGCGCTGGTGGCCTAGAAGGCCGGCAGGTCGACCGCCCCGTCGGCGGCCAGCCGGCGCACGGACTCCTCCAGCGCCTGCAGCGTGCTGTAGCGGGGCGCGTAGCCGAGCACGGCGCGCGCCCGGTCGATGCTCGCGGCGATGCTGCGGCCGACGTGCTCGCGCGTGACGTTCGCGTGCTCGGCGCCCACCCGGCGCTCGTACTCGGGCCAGTCGACGTACTCGATGTTCGCCCGGCGCCCGAACCAGCCGGCGACCGCCTCGGCCAGGCCGCGCAGGGTCATCGCCTGCTCGGACACGACGTGGAAGCTCGCGCCGACGGCCTGGGGGCGGGTGAGCGCGCGCTCGAACGCCTGGGCGACGTCGTCGGCGTGCACGTGGTGGAGCACGCCGAGCCCGAGGTCCGGGAGCGGGAGCGGCTCGCCCGTGGCCAGCCGGCGCCAGACATCGGCGTCGAGGTTGCCCGCGGGCGTGATCACCGGCCAGCCCGGCCCGCAGATGTGGCCGGGGTGGAGGATCGCCACCGGGACGTCGCGCTGGCGCAGCAGGTAGGCCTCCGCCCGGGCCTTGCCGGTGCCGTACTCGCCGTACGCGGTGCGCGGCTCGTCCTCGGTGATCGGCACGCGGGCGGCGGGGCCGTGGACCCAGATCGTGCCGCAGTGCAGCAGCAGCGGCCGCGCGTCGGCCAGCGCCTCGACCAGCCGCTGGGCGGCCGGCGCGTCGAAGCAGATCATGTCGATCACGGCGTCCGCGTCGAGTGAGGCGATGCGCGCCTCGAAGTCGGGATCGTCGCGGTCGAGCAAGACGCGCTCGGTCTTCTCCCACTCGGGCGCCGGCCGGTAGGGCTCGCGCTCCCCGCGGCTGATCGCCACGACCTCGTGGCCGGCGCGCACGAGCCGCGGCACGAGGTAGGTGCCGACATGCCCGGTGGCGCCGATGACCGCGACGCGGCTCATGCGCCGGATCATGGCAGCCAGCGCGCGCGGTCGGGCTCCACGGCGGCGACCGTGTTCGCCCCCGACAGCAGCTCCGGCTGCACCTCGATCGCCGTGATGTGCGCGCGGGCGGGCAGCCCGAAGGTCAGCCACGCCGTGACGCGGTGCCCGGGGGCGATGCCGCGGGTCAGGCCGTCGGTCCCGTCCGGCCGCCGGCCGACGTGGGGGAGCGCCGGCCACGGCCGCCCGCGGGCGATCAGCGCGCCGGCGAACGTCCCCCGGAAGCGCGCCGGGCCGGAGTTGGTGAGCACGACGCGGACGTTGACGATCCGGTAGCGGGCGCGCCGCTTGGTCACCGCGCCGAAGTCGTTGGTCAGCGGCGCGCGGAACGACCGCTGCCCGTGGCGCGTCCGCCCGTGCGAGACCACGCGGGTCACCGCGACGGTGAAGCTCGCGTTCGGGCCGACGCCGGCGATCGGCTCGAAGCTCGCGGCGGTGCCCAGCGGCCGCGGCGTCTTCGCCTGCTCGCGCGCCACCGCCCGGGCGCGCGACTGCGAGACGTTCTGCTTCGCGCTGCCGTCGCTGCCGACGCTGTCGTCGACCAGCCAGCGGCCGCCGCTGAGCACCAGCTTCACCGTCTCGTCATAGGAGTCCACCCGGATGCGCGCGTCGGCCACCGGCCCGCGGCGCCGGATCCGGATGACGCTCACCGTCCGCGGCGGCAGCTTGGCCACCTCCTCGATGTGCTTGCGGCACGCGGCGAGCCCGTTGAACGCCAGCTGGATGAACGACGGTGTGAACACCCGCCGGCAGTCGCGCACGTCCTTGGTGTGGTAGGAGCGCAGCACGACCGCGCGGATCTCCGCGTCGGCCGAGAGAGCGCGTGGATGGGCGTCGGTCGCGCCGCAGCCCGCGGCCACGAGGGCGAGGAGGGGGACGGCGCGGCGGGAAGTCATGCCGGCCACCCAACCAGCCCGCGCGGGCGCGAACAATCAGGGACACACCTTGAGTTTTGGTCACTGACTGTTACCTGCACTCCCCCGGGTGCGTGGCCGCGACAGCCGGCGCCCGCAGGCGCCATTGGATCACTGAAAGCCGAACAGGAGGTCGGGGCGATGCGTCTGTCCCTTGGGCCGGCGGCGATCGTCGCTGCGCTCGCGGTCGCCGCATGCGGTGGCAGCAACAACAAAAATGGCACTGGCCCGGGCACCAAGACCGGTGGCGGCACGTCGACGACGTCCACCGCCAACGGGTACGCCAACGTGGCGATCGACCAGGGTCAGCAGAAGGGCGGCACGCTGAACGTCGTGTCGGCCGAGGGCTGGGAGCACCTGGACCCGGGTGAGTCGTACTTCCAGATCGACTATCTGGTGGTGGACTCGACGCAGCGGCCGCTGTACTCGTTCACCCCGGACAGCAAGCTGGTGCCCGACCTCGCCGCGGGCCCGCCGCAGATCAGCTCGGACGGCAAGATCGTCACGGTGAAGCTCCGCCCGGATGTGATGTGGTCGCCGCCGCTGAGCCGCGCCGTCACATCGGCGGACGTCAAGTACGCGTTCGAGCGCGACTTCAACCCGAACGTCCCGAACCCGTACGCGACGTCCTACTACCCGATCGTCGGCGCCGACAGGTCCAAGGGCGGCCCGATCTCCGGCATCGAGACGCCGGACAAGACGACGATCGTCTTCCACCTCACCAGCGACTTCGGCGCCACGTTCGTCCAGGCCCTGACGCTGCCGGGCAGCGCGCCGGTGCCCAAGAGCATCGCCGGCCCGATGGACAAGTCGAGCCCGTCCAAGTACGACACCGAGGTCACCAAGCAGGCCTTCAGCGGCCCGTACATGATCTCCGACTACAACGCCGGCCGGAGCATCACGCTGACCCGCAACCCGAACTGGAAGGCGAGCACGGACTTCCGCCCGGCCTACGCCGACGAGATCGACTGGAAGGCGGGCGGCGACGCCAACGTGCTGGCGCGCCAGACGCTCAGCAGCCCCGACCTGCTGATGGCCGACGGGCCGCCGGCGCCGGTCCTCAAGACCGCCTACGAGAACCAGCGCAGCCAGCTGTCGATCTCCCCGCTGGGCAACTACTACGCGGCGCTGAACACCAAGGTCGCGCCGTTCGACAACGTCAACCTGCGCCGCGCGGTGGTGGCCGCTGCGGACCGCCAGGCCTACCTGCTCGCCCGCGGCGGGACGCTGGTCGGGCAGGTCATGACGCACTTCCTCGGGCCGGAGGTGGCGGGCTACCAAGAGGCGGGCGGCGCCAAGGGCTTCGGGATCGACTTCATGAGCCACCCCACCGGTGACATGCAGGTGGCGTGCAAGTACATGAAGGCCGCCGGCTATCCGAATTGCAAGTACACCGGCAACGCCAAGGTGCTGATCGTCGGCTCCAACTCCGACCCGGGCCCGAAGGAGATGCAGATCGTCCAGTCCGGCCTGCAGAAGCTGGGGTTCAACGCGACGATCAAGGCCGTGCCGCAGCAGACGATGTACTCGAAGTTCTGCGGCTATGTGAAGGCCGAGGTGCAGGTGTGCCCGACGGCCGGCTGGATCGAGGACTTCCCGGATGCGTACGCGTATCTGTACGTGCCGTTCTCCGGCAAGTCGATCGTACCGGTCAACAACTCCAACTGGGCCCAGGAGGACAACCCGCAGATCAACGCGGCGATGGACAAGGCCGCGCAGATCACCGACCCCGGGCCGCGCCGGCAGGCGTGGGCGCAGATCGACAAGATGCTGGTGATGGACGCGCCGGCGATCCCGGAGATCTGGTCGTCGAACGCGCTGCTGAAGGGCACGCAGGTCAAGGGCGTGCTCGACAAGTGGAACGACGACTGGAACCTGGCGTTCAGCTCGCCGAAGTGATGTGAGCCCGCGGGCCCCGCGTCTGCGCGGGGCCCGCGATGTATCAGGGCTCGCGGCTGCGCGCTCTTGCCCGCATGACCTTGACCCCGGGGATCCGGCAGGCGTAGGTTCGCCGCGATGCCCGCCATGCAACAAACCGCATCAGCCGCGACCCTCGCGCCGACCGCCGCCGAGCGTCGCCTGACCGCGCTCCTGCGCGCCTTCGCGGGGGTGTTCCTGCTCGCGGTGCTGGCCTACGTCGCCGCGCCGTTCTTCGCGGACGCGTTCCGCAAGGCGCCGTTCGCGGCCAACTCCGTGGCCAAGGTGAGCGCGCTCGGGCTCGCCGCCCTGTACGCGGCGGGCGACGTCCGCCGCCGCCGCGGGCTGGTGGCGATCGTGATCGCCGCGCACGTCGTGTCCGTGCTGGCCATGGCGTCGATGCTGCTCTTCGCCGACGGCGACACGGCGCTGCTGCCCTGGGCGATCGGGCTGGACGGCGTGATCGCCGGGCTGCTGCTCTGGTTCTACGTCGCCGCGCGCGGGCCGGCGGGCGAGGGGGCGGACGACGGGGGCGCGCGGGTGCCGCTGCTGATCGCCGCCGCGCTGTTCGCGGCCGCCGCCGTCGCCTATGAGGTCGCCGGCTTCACCATCGCCGATCCCGCGCTGCCGCTGGTCACGAACTCCGTCGTCGAGGGCTTCGTGCTCGCCGCGCTCTGCCTCTACGCGGCGCGCCGCGAGCTGGCCGCGGCCGGGCCGGTCGCCGCGTCGCTGGCGCTCTCCGTGCTCGCCGGCGCCGTGCTGCTGATCTTCGGCAAGGGCGCGTCCTGGCCGGTGCTGGTGGCGAGCGCGGTCGTGGCGGTTGCCGTCGCGGTCGTGTCCGTCCTCGCCTGGCGCAAGCGCTACGGGCTCGTGTTCCTGCAGCCGGTCGAGTACCGCTCGGTGATGGCCTGCGCGGAGGTCCTGATCGCCGGCGCCGACGAGCAGATCCCGCCCGCGGACGTCGCCGCCAACGTCGAGAAGTACCTCTCGAAGATCCGCGCGCACCGGCGCTGGCTCTACCGGGTCGTGCTGTTCGGGATCGAGCTCACCCCGCTGCTCACGCTGCGCCCGCCGCTCTCGCTGCTGGAGCCGCAGGCGCGCCGCGCGTTCCTCGTCGCGCACTTCGAGGACCCGCCGGCGTGGCCGCCGTTCCTCAAGCACGCGGTGATGATCATGATCCGCATCTGCCAGCAGCTCAGCTTCGCGGGCTACTACAGCGACCCGCGCTCCTGGCCGTCGATCGGTTACACGCCGTTCAGCGCGCGCCCGCGCGAGACGCCGCTCCCCGAGCCCGGCCCGCACCCGCTGGACGTCATCCGCAACGAGAACCTCGGCGTGACCCAGCTGGAGGCCGACGTGTGCATCGTCGGCAGCGGCGCGGGCGGCGGCATCCTCGCCTACGAGCTCGCCAAGGCCGGCCGCAGCGTGCTGATCCTCGAGCGCGGCCAGTACGTCGAGCCGCGCGAGTTCAACGAGGACGAGGTCGGGATGATCGGCCGGCTGTACGCCGACGGCGTGATGCAGCAGACCGAGGACTGGCGCTTCACCGTGCTGCAGGGCTCCTGCGTGGGCGGCTCGACGACGGTCAACAACGCGGTCTGCTTCGCGCCGCCGGAAGAGGTCGTCGCGGGCTGGGAGGCGATCGACGCGCCGCGGCTCTACGACAGCGTGGGCGCGGTCGAGTCCTTCCTGCGCGTGTCCCGCCAGCCGCCGGGTCCGCTCAACCCGTCGGGCGCGGAGTACCTCGCGGCGGCGCGCAAGCGGCCGGAGCTCGCCGACGCGGACATCGTGCGCGCGAACATCGACGGCTGCCTCGGCTGCGGCTACTGCAACATCGGCTGCAAGTGGGGCCACAAGCTCTCGATGCTGGAGACCGCGCTGCCGTGGGCGCAGCGGGACTTCCCCGGCAAGGTGAAGATCCTGTCCGACTGCGAGGTCGACCGGCTGATCACCCGCAGCGGCTCCACGAAGTCGGTCAGCGCGCTGCGGGCGACGCTCGCCGACGGCCGCGGCATCACGGTCCACGCGAAGACCTACGTGGTGGCGGCGGGCGCCGTGGGGTCGAGCTACCTGCTGCTGCGCAGCGGCGTGGGCGGCGTCCCGGTCGGCAAGGGCTTCTCCTGCAACATGGGCGCGCCGCTGACCGCCGAGTTCGCCTCGCCGCAGCGCGCCTTCGCCGGCCTGCAGATCTCGCACTACGGGCTGCCGGTGGAGCGCGGGTTCGCGTTCGAGACCTGGTTCAACCCGCCCGTCTCGCAGGCGCTGAACATGCCGGGCTGGTTCGAGCAGCACTTCCACAACATGCGCCGCTACGAGCATCTGATGGCCGTCGGCGTGATCGTGGGCACCGGCAGCTACGGGTGGATCTCCCAGGCGCTGACCGGCGGGCCGGGAATCAACTTCACGCCGCGCGAGGCGGACCTGCGGACCATGCACCGCGGGCTGAAGCTGCTCGGCGAGATCCTCTTCGAGGCGGGCGCGGAGCGGGTGATGCTCAACGCCTGGGACTACGTCGAGATGCGCTCCGCCGACGAGCTGGCCAAGCTCGAGCCGGTCGTCATGAACGGCGACAACGTCACGCTCGGCACCGGCCACCCGCAGGGCGGCAACCCGGTCGGGCTCGACCACAAGCGCTCGGTGGTCGACCGCGACTTCCGCGTCCACGGCTACTCGAACCTCCACGTGTGCGACGCGAGCGTGTTCCCGTCGAGTGTGACGGTGAACCCGCAGCTCACCGTGATGAGCCTCGCCCACTACGCCGCGGGGCGCATCGCATGATCACCCCGCTGCGCGTCCTCGGCGTGCTCGCGTTCTACGTGGCGATGTTCATCGTCATCCGGCTCTCGCGCCGGCAGATCTCCGACTTCGAGCAGCGGACGTTCCTGGCCATCTCCATCGCCTGGGCGCTGCCCGTGTTCATCGCCAACTGGCTGCTGTACAAGGCAGGCGCGATGAGCTTCCTGCCCTGGGTGAACAACTTCATGCACACGTTCCTGTGGATCGGGCTCTGCCTGTCCTGGCTGTATCTCGGGGTGCGCGAGACGCAGCCGCTGTGGATCCAGTTCCTGCTGTTCACCACGTTCTCGCTGGTGGTCAAGTACGCCGAGCAGAAGCTGTTCGGCACCTGGGAGCACGACAACTTCTTCGGCATCGGCGGCAACGGCGCGTACGTGCTCGGCTGGTCGCTGGCCGACGGCACCTACCCGATCCTCACGCTGTACGGGATCAGGCTCGCGGCCCGCCGGCTCGACGGCCTGGCCGTGATCTGACTCACTCGTTGATCGGTACCAGCCCGGCGGGAGCGAGCTTGGCGATCGCCACCACCCTGCGCGTCGGCTGCCGGCCGGCGTCCTCCGCGCGCTCCTGGCGCGCGACGGCCTCGCGGACGACCCGGCCGCCGAGGTAGCGGAAGGGCTCCGGCGGCAGCCAGCCGCCGGTGGGCTCGCGGGCCAGCCCGCAGCTGGCCCACTCGTCGTCGAGGCCGAGCGCCAGCGACGCGAGGATGCGGCCGCCGAGCCGCGACGGGCCGACCCCGTTGCCCGAGTAGCCCGCGCCGCACAGCAGGTCCTCGCGGCCGCCGAGCCGCCAGAAGAACGGGAGCCCGACGGCGGTGCGGTCGATCGGGCCCGTCCACGTGTGGGTGATCTCGGCGTCGGCGAGCCGCGGGTAGATGTGGCGCAGCCCGGCGAGCACCTCGTGCACGCGCGGCGACGGCCCCTCGAAGGTGCTCCCGACGTGGCGGCCGAACGCGAGCGCCCCGCCGCCCTGGCCGAACGCCAGGCGGCCGTCGAGCGTCGTCCGGTAGTAGTTGACGAGCAGGCGCGAGTCGTCGATGCACATGCCGCTCGTCCAGCCGATCTCCCGCAGCCGCTCCGGGATCGGCGCGGTGGCGACGATGTCGCTGGCGATCACCACGATCGCCCGCCGTACCTCGCGCAGCCGCGAGGCCCAGGCGTTCATCGCGATCACCACCCGATCCGCGGTGACCGTGCCGGACGCGGTGCGGACCACGGGCGGGCGGCCGCGGTCGAGCGCGGTCATCGGCGAGTGCTCGAAGATCCGCACGCCCTGCTCCAGCGCCACCCGGCGCAGGCCGCGGGCGAGCCGCGCCGGCTGGACGGTCGCCGCCGTGGGCTCGAAGACGCCCGCCACGTGCGACGCCGACCCGGAGCGCCGGGCGACCTCCTCGGGGCTGACCCGCTCGAACGGCTGCGCCCCGAGGCGCTCGGCGGCGGCGATCGTCGACTCCCAGGCGCCCACCTGCTTGGCGTTGGTGGCGGTCCACAGCCACCCGTCCTCGCGCACATGGGCATCGATGTCGTGCTCGCGGCAGAACGCCGCGATCTCGCCGACGTTGTCGGCCGACGCCCGCGCGAGGCGCAGCGCCTCCACGCTCCCGCACACCGCCTCGAGCGCCTCGAGCTTGGCCCACAGCGAGAGCACGAACCCGCCGTTGCGCCCGCTCGCACCGCCGCCGCAGACGTCGCCCTCGACGACGGCGACGTCCAGCGACGGCCGCTCGCGCTTGAGCGTCAGCGCGGTCCAGAGCCCCGTGAACCCGCCGCCGACGATGCACACGTCCGCGCGCACGTCGCCGCTCAGCGGGGGCTGATCCTCCGCCCCCGCCAGCGCCTCCTGCAACCACAGGCTCCGGTCCTGCGCCATCGCTACGTCAGCGACTTCATCGGGTACTCGAACTTGCCCTGCGCGACGTTCGACGGCTGCACCGCGACGATCTGGCCCTGCTTGATCTGGATGAGCACCGGGGGCGGCGCCGTGTTGTCGTGGAAGTGGTCGCCGCTGGAGTCGAACTTGATGTGGCCGTAGAACGACTGGAGGTCCGTCGCGGCGATGAGCTGGTTGAGCTTGGTCTTGTCGTCGTCGCTCAGCCCCGGTCCCTTGCCGAGCTTCTGCAGCGCCTGCTGGAGCACGAGCGCGGACGCCGCGCAGCCGGCCGCGGTGTAGTCCGCGCCGGCGTTGTTCTTGGCCTTGTAGTTGGCGGCGAACTCCTTGCCGGTGCCGAAGACGTCGTCCTTGTAGGGGAACTCGGGCACCCAGTCGGTGATGCCGAAGACGCCCTCGGCGTCCGGCCCGAGCTCCTTCGCGAAGGACGGCTCGGTCACGCCGTAGTGCATGATGATCGCCTTCGGCGTCCACTTCACGGACTTGCAGGCCTTGACCACGTCGATGAGGACCGTGTCGTGGCCGCCGACCGCGAGGATGTCCGGCTTGTCGTGGGCCACGCCGCTGATGATCGGCGTCAGGTCGGCGTCGGGCGGGAAGAGGGAGTTCTTGACGAGGTTCAGCCCGGCTTCCTTGGCGCCCTTGGCGAAGCCGGCGGCGGCGTCCTTGGAGAACGGCTCGTTGGCGCCGAGCACCGCGGCGCTGGTCGGCTTGGTGCCCGCGCTGTCGACGATGAACTTGAGCGCCTTGTCGGCGGTCAG
>JAICUS010000621.1 GCA_025935735.1 Solirubrobacteraceae bacterium
CCGAGGGCCGCGTGGTCCGGCTGGCCGACGTCGTCCCGGGCGAGCGGGCGCGGGCGCTCGCGCGCGAGCACGACAAGGACCCGCGCCAGCTCGAGGTCGTGCTCTCCGAAGCGGCGCAGGTCGTGCGAGCGGACGCCGGCCGGATCATCTGCCGCACCCGGCACGGCTTCGTGTGCGCGAACGCCGGCGTCGACGCGTCCAACGCTGGTGGGGCGGACACGCTCATCCTCCTGCCGCTGGACCCCGACGCGTCGGCCCGGGCGCTGCGCGCCGCATTGCCCGGCCGGCCGGCCGTGGTGATCACGGACTCCTTCGGCCGCGCCTGGCGCACGGGGCAGTGCGAGGTGGCGATCGGCGTGGCCGGCCTCGCCCCGCTGGAGGACTGGCGCGGGCGGCCCGACACCGCCGGGCGGGAGATGCACGCCACGGTCATCGCCATCGCCGACGAGGCGGCGGCCGCCGCCGACCTCGCGCGTGCGAAGGACTCCCGCGAGCCGGCGGTGCGGCTGCGCGGCCTCGGGCGCCACGTCACCGCAGACGACGGGCCGGGAGTGGCCGCGCTCGTGCGCGCGCTGGAGGACGACCTGTTTCAGTGAGCGTCCGCGCGCGGACTCGGACCTTCGTCCAGATGCCTAAGCGTCTGACGTTTGGCCGCCGATTCCCAGCCGGTGTCGATCTCGTTCCGTACGCGCTGCGCCGCGGCGGCGGTGACGGTCGCCGTCCCGCTGGCGCTCGCCGCTCCGGCGGCCCACGCCGCCCCTTCCGCCCAGGCGCGCCTGGCGCTCGCCGCACACTCCTCGCCGGCCCGCAAGGTCACGGCCATCGTCCAGTTCAAGCCGCGTGTCTCGGTCAAGCAGGCGCGCCGGCTCGTCCACCGCCGCCACGGGCGGATCACCCGCCGGCTCGGGCTCATCCACGGCTTCGCGCTGAAGATCCGCGCCCGCCAGGCCGCCCGCCTGGACCGCGACCGGCGCGTCGTCGCGGTCACGCTGGACACGAAGGTCCACGGGCAGGGCGCGAGCGCCGGCAGCCTCGGCACGACCTTCCCGCTCACCGTCGGCGCCGACAAGCTGTGGGCGCAGGGGATCACCGGCGCGGGCGTCGGCGTCGCGGTCATCGACTCCGGCGTCTCCGGCGACCGGCCCGACTTCCAGGCCGCCGACGGCACCTCGCGAATCGCGGCCAACGTGGTGGTCAACCCGGACGCCACCACGCCGGGCGACCCGGTCGGCCACGGCACGCACGTCGCGGGGATCATCGCCGGCAACAGCTGGAACCTCCCGAGCAGCGACCCGAACCGCGGCCGCTACGTGGGCATCGCGCCCGACGCGAACCTGATCACCCTCAAGACCGCCGACGACCAGGGCGAGTCGACGATCCTCGACGTCATCACCGCGCTGCAGTTCGCCGTGCAGTTCAAGGACCAGCTGCACATCCGCGTGGTCAACCTGTCGATCTCCTCCGACACGCCCGACTCCTACCTGACCGACCCGCTCGACGCGGCCGTCGAGGCGGCGTGGCACAGCGGCATCGTCGTGGTGGTGGCCGACGGCAACCGCGGCGACGCGGCCGACGCGGCCGACTACGCGCCCGCCAACGACCCGTTCGTGATCTCGGTCGGCGGCACCGACGAGCACGGGACGCCCGCCGTCGACGACGACACGGTGGCCGACTGGTCCAGCCGCGGCACGACGCAGGACGGCTTCGCCAAGCCCGACGTGCTCGCCCCGGGCGCGCACATGATCTCCACACTGGCCGACGGCAGCGCCTACCAGCAGCTCTGTCCCCAGTGCGTCGTCGGCGGCGACTACCTGCAGATCAGCGGCACCTCGATGGCCGCCCCGGTCGTCTCCGGCGAGGCCGCGCTGCTGCTGCAGGCACGCCCCGAGCTGACGCCCGACCAGGTCAAGCAGCTGCTCACCTCCACCCGGCGCGGCCTCGGCGAGACCGCCGTGGACGTCGCCGCCGCCACCCCGGCCGGCCCGGGCGCCAACCAGGGCGTGACACCGAATCCCCAGGTCCCCGCGATGGTCGCCGACGGCCAGGCCGACGACGCCAAGGCCGCCTGGATCAAGGCCGCGTGGATCAAGGCGGCCTGGATCAAGGCCGCCTGGATCCGGGCCGACTGGGCCAAGGCCTCCTGGACCTGCGCCGACTGCGGCAGATAAAGCAACCTAAAGGGGACTGTCCCCTTTAGGTGCGCCGGCGCGGCCGATCTGGCGCCGGGCGGGGCCTGCCGGGGCGGCGGGGACTGTCCCCTTTAGGTTCGGTGGTGGGGCTGGACGAACGTCCGAGGCTTCAGCCCTGCCGCCAGCCGCCGATATCTAGGGCGAATGGCGGTCCGCAAGCCCGAGCCCATCTGGCTGCTCAACGCCGGCCTGGCCGCCGCGGCGGTCGCGCTGTACGTCGTCGTGCGCCGGTACGCGCCCGCGCAGTCGCCCGCGCTGGCGTGGTGGCTGCTGGCGCCGGTCGTGCTGGCCACCGAGCGCTGGCCGGTGGAGCTGCACTTCGGCCGCAGCTCGCACTCGTTCTCGCTCACCGACATCCCCGTGACGATCGCGCTGGTGTTCGCCGGCGGCGGCGACGCGATGATCGGCCTGGCGCTCGGCGCGACCGCCGCGTTCAGCCTGCGCCGGCTGCCGCCGGTCAAGCTCGCCTTCAACATCGCCCAGTACGCGCTGATCACCGGCGTCTCGGTGCTGGTCGCGCGGATCGGCATCGGCTTGGACCCGGGCTTCGGCTGGCTGAGCTGGCTCTCCGTGCTCGCCGCCACCCAGGCCGGCGGGCTGCTGACCATCGGGCTGCTGATCGCGGCGATCGTGCTCACCGAGGGCCGCATCGGCCGCGAGCAGGTGCGCCAGATGTTCGGCATGGACCTGGTGGTCACCGCCACCAGCACCGCGATGGCGCTGATCTGCACCGTGCTCTGGGTCGCCCGGCCGGAGGCCACGCCGCTGCTGCTCATCCCGATCCTCGTCGCCTTCTTCGGCTACCGCGCCTACGTGGCCGAGCGCCAGGGCCACGAGCGGGTCAAGTTCCTCTATGAGGCCAACCGCACGCTGTCGGGCTCGCGCGAGGTCGCCGCGGCGCTCGAGGGCCTGCTCGAGCGCGCGCTGGAGGCGTTCCGGGCCGAGCAGGCCGAGGTGATCCTGTTCGCCGCCGACGGCGGCGTGCCGCGGCGCACCGGCCTCGGCCCGCGCGAGCGCAGCGAGACGATGGCCCCGGTCGCCCCGCACGCCGCCGCGGCCATGCGCGCGCTGGCCCTCAGCTCGCCCGGCGTCATCGCCCTCGCCGCCCCGTTCTCCCCCCAGCTCGCGCCCTACCTGGAGGAGCGCGGC
>JAICUS010000689.1 GCA_025935735.1 Solirubrobacteraceae bacterium
CCCGTGCAGGCGAAGCGGTCCACCGCCGGGCTGGTCGCGGCGATCGGGTAGACGTCGGTCGGCCCGCTCTGGTCCGGTGCCGCGGCGAGCTGCGGGTCGGCGCTCTGGAGGTCGCCGGCGGAGGCGAATCCGCAGTCGGTGCCGGACTCGACGTTCCCACCGCCGCTCGTGAGCGGGGTGTCGCAGTTGGAGGGCTGCTGGGCGAACGTGTTCCCGGCGACGATCGAGCCGGTCGCCGTCAGCGAGTCCACGCTGTCGTGGCCGATCCCGCCGATCCCGCGGGCGGTGGCGACGTTCCCGGTCACCGTGACGCGCGTCAGGGTCGTGCGGTTCGGAGCATCGGCCGAGCCGCCCCAACTGAAGAACGCCCCCGCCAGCGAAGCAGTGTTGCCGGCGATCGTCGAGTCGCTGACCGTCAGCGTCCCACCGCCGAAGTTGAGGATCCCGCCCGAGTCGGCGCCGCCGATGTCGGCGAAGTTGGCGACGACGGCCGAGCGGGCGATGGACAGCGTCCCGCCGGTGTTGGCCACGCCACCGCCGCTGGACGCGTGCCCGCCGGCGATCGTGACGCGATCGAGCGTCAGCGTGCCCGAATTGAGCACGTTGCCGCCCGGCCGGAAGCTGCTCGTGTCGTCGGCCGTGCCGTCGCGCAGCGTCAGCCCGGAGATCGTCGCCTCGACGCCGGCGGCCACCTCGACCACCCGGAACCCGGAGCTGCCGCGCACGATCGTCGAGCGCGCCCCCGCACCGGCGAGCGTGACCGGCGTGTCGAGCAACAGCTCGCCCTGTTCGAGCTGGTAGTCGCCCGGCCCGATGACGACCGTGTCCGCGCCGACGGACTCCCCGGCGGCGGAGATCGCCGCGCGGATGCTGGGACAGACGTCCAGAGCGCAGGCCGTTCCCGATGGCGTGTCCGCCGTCCCGTCCACCGTGAACGTGTCGGCGCGCGCCGCGGGCGCCGCCGCCAGCACCACCAACGTCGCCGCCACCACCGCCAGCGCCCGCATCTGACCTCCTTGTCGGCCTACTGACCGCGCATTCAAGCAAGTCGCCGCGCCCCGACCCGTCGAATAGTCGTCCACCAGGCCCTTGCGACTGTCATGGGTTCGTGGTCGACAGGGTGAAGGTCAGCGTCTTGCCGTAACTGCCGGTCCGCAGCGCGTCGTTCGCCGCGATGGGCGGGCGTCTTGGACATCTCACGGATCGCGCTGGGAGCCCGTCAGTCGCGGGCGCGGCCGGCGATCACGCAGTAGCCGATGGCGATCGTCTCGCGCTGGGTGCCGGCGGCGAGCTTGAAGATGTCGTACAGCGAGTCGGCGACGTCCCACACCTTGGTCTCCACGCCGATACGTGTCTTCTCGTCGATGTAGAGGACGTCGACGCCGCCGAGCCGGCCCGCCCAGACGCGGCGGTCGAGGTTCAGCGGCTGCTCGGTCGCCGCGCGTGGCAGCTGGGCGGCGAGGCCGTCGCGTAGCGTCTTCTCCAGGAAGCTGCCGTCCGCCGGGCGGGCGACGATGCGCCCCGCTGCGAACACGGTCGCGGCGTGCAGCGTGGGCAGGCGGCCGGCGAGCAGCTCCGCGTCGCCGGCGCTCATGCGATCGGCCCGAGGGCCACGTCGTAGCGGGCGCGCACCGCGGCGGCGTGCGCCGCGAGCTCCGCATCGCCGAACTGCTCCCAGTGCGCCCACACGTCGCGGTAGCTGAGCGGGACGAGTCGAACGTGATCGTCGGCCAGCACGCCCGCGAGCTTTTCGGCCTCGTCGCGGTGCGCGGCGAACACCTCGTGGTCGGCGCCGTTCCCAGGCTCCCAGAACAGGTACGCGAGCGTGACGTTGCGTCCGGCCCCGGAGGCGAGCTTGGCGGCGAGGAAGTGCTTGAGCAGCTGGGCGGCGTCGAGCAGTTCGTACCCGTGCCCGCCTGTCGCGTGGTGGTCGCCGAAGTGGGCGTAGACCGCTGCGGTCTGAGGCGAGAAGACCTTGTCGGCCTTGGCGGGGAACGCATCGCTGAACGCTGTCCGGTGCGGGCGCAGGTACTCCAGGAGCTTGGACTCCGCGAACAGCCGGTCGCCGTCGGCGGGCTCGGCGACGAAATCGAGGTTGGGCTTGTAGCCCCGCACGCCCGCGCTGCGCTGCGCCTCGAACTCGACGCCGCCCGGGAACGCGCCGATGCCCGGCAGAGGCAGGACGTGGTCAGCGTCGAACGGGCCGAAGCTGTTGACGGCCAGAGCGCACGAGGAGAACGCCGAGCAGAACTTCGGCTTGTGGCCGCCGGCCGCCTTGAGCTCGCCGCCGTTTCCCTGGCCCAGTTGCGCGGCGATCACCGACCACCGGTCCGAGCTGATCGTCTCGACGATGTTCAGCTCCGGTTCCTCGCAGCGGACGGCCTGGTCGAGCGACGCGCCGGTCGCGGCCAGGGTGGCGCCGAGCGCGGCTTCACACGTCTGCCGGACGGCCTGGGCCTGTTGTTGGAGTGCGCTCAGCGCCACCCCGGGAACGTCGCGAGAGGTCGGACGGCGAACTCGCTGAGCTTCGCCGACTCCCGCTCGACCATCGCCAGCCACTCGCGCACCGCCGGCCCGGCAGCGGCCTTGAACTGCACTTGACCGACGTTGCCGTCGGCGTCGAGCACCCGCACGGATCGCAGCCGCGCGACGGGGGCGCGGGTCGTGGCGTTCATCAGCGCGGTTCGCGCCAGCACGGGAGCGTCGGCGGGTTGCGCCCGGTTCGTTGCGGTGGCCCATCGCAGTAGGTACGCGCCGGTGGCGAGCCGACCGGTGCTCGTGCTGGGCCGGTTGCCCCGACGCCTCTCGGGCAGTAGCGTCGGCCGATGCGCAGCCGGCTCTTCCTCAC
>JAICUS010000298.1 GCA_025935735.1 Solirubrobacteraceae bacterium
CCACCGACCCGCGGGTCCTGGTGGCGGCGGACACGGCCGACGACGCCGGCGTGGTCCAGCTGAGCGAGGACCTGGCGATCGTCCAGACCGTCGACTTCTTCACGCCGATCGTCGACGACCCCTACCGGTTCGGGTATATCGCAGCAGCCAATGCCTTAAGCGACGTGTACGCCATGGGCGGGCGGCCGGTGAGCGCGCTGAACCTGGTGGCGTTCCCGCTGGAGACGCTGGGGCCCGACGTGCTGCGGGAGATCCTGCGCGGCGGGCTGGACGCGGTCACCGCCGCGGGCGCGTCGCTGGTCGGCGGGCACTCGATCGACGACCCCGAGCCCAAGTACGGCCTGGCGGTCACCGGCGTCGTCGACCCGCGCGCGGTGCTGACCAACGCCGGCGGGCGCGCCGGCGACGCGCTGGTCTTGACGAAGCCCCTGGGGGCGGGGACGGTGGCCACGGCGCTCAAGCGCGGCCTGGCGGACGAGGAGCTCGTGTCGCGCGCCGTGACCGTCATGTCGACCTTGAACGACGTCGCGGCGTCTCAGGCGCGGGCGGCGGGTGCGAGCGCGCTGACCGACGTGACCGGCTTCGGCCTGCTCGGGCACGTGCACGAGCTGGCGGCCGCATCGGGGTTGTCCGCGGAGATCGAAGCGGCGGCGATCCCGGCGATCGACGGTGTGCTCGAGCTGCTGGCCGACGAGCGCGCGCTGGCCGGCGGGTCGCGGCGCAATCGCGCGGATGCGGAGGGGTTCACCGTGTGGGGGGACGCGGTTGCGGAGCCGCACCGGCGGCTGGCGTGCGACGCGATGACGTCGGGCGGGCTGCTCGCGGCGGTGTCGCCCGCGCGGGCTGGCGAGATCGACGGCTGGGTCGTGGGCCGGCTGGTCGAGGGCGTGGCCGGCTCGATCAGCGTCGTGTAGGGCTTCGGCGAACGGCTGCTGGGCAGGGAAGCGGCCGGCCCGGGCGGAGTGCCGGGCCGGCGTCCGCGGGCGTGTGTCACCTTGCTCGGGCTCAGCCCGACAAACCGGACACGCGGGGCCGGGCTCCGGCCGGTTTCCGCCGCGCGTGTCACCTTCGTCGGGCTGGGGCCGACAAACACGACACGCCCCGGCACGAGGCCCGGGGCCGACCGCCGCCCTACCGAGCAGGCAGTTCGCCGAGCCCGCCTGCACCTCGCGCGGAGCCCGCGGTGCGCCGCGCCTTGACAGCTAGATACCCGGTATATATAACGAGTATCTAGATGCGCTTCCCGCTCCTCGCTCTCCTCGCCGCGGGCCCGGCCCACGGGTACGAGCTCAAGCAGGCGCTCGAGCAGCGGTTCGGGGCGGTGCTGGCGCCGCTGAACGCCGGGCAGATCTACACGACCCTGCAGCGCCTGGAGCGCGACGGGCTGGTGGACGACGACGCGGTCGCGCAGAACGGGCGGCCGAACAAGCGCGTGTACCGGCTGACCGAACAGGGCCGGACGGAGCTGCGCAGCTGGGTGGCCGACTCGACGCCGGCGACCCGCCTGAAGGACGACTTCTTCATCAAGCTCGTGCTGGCGGAGGCCGCCGGCATTGCCGACCCGCTCGAGCTCATCGACCGCCAGCGCAGCGCCTACCTGCAGGCGCTGCGCTCGCTCGACGACGTCGCCGCCGACACGAACGGCGACGTCACCGCCGCGTTGCTCGTCGAGGGCGCGGCGCTGCACCTCGAGGCCGACCTGAAGTGGCTCGACCTCTGCGAACGGAGGTTGACCCATGGAAGCTGAACCCGTGATCGTCACCCGCGGACTCACGCGGGAGTACGAGGGCGGCGTCAAGGCGCTGCGGGGCGTGGACGTCGCGGTCGCGGCCGGCGAGTTCGTCGCCGTGACCGGCCCGAGCGGCTGCGGCAAGTCGACGCTGCTGAACCTGCTGGGAGGCCTCGACCGGCCGACGCAGGGGGAGATCGAGCTCGGCGGCCGCCGCGTGGACGGATTCAGCGAGGCGCGCTGGGCGCTCACCCGCCGCCACGAGATCGGCTTCGTGTTCCAGTTCTTCAACCTCATCCCGAACCTGACGGTGGCCGACAACGTCGAGCTGCCGGGGCTGCTGGCCGGCCTGTCCGCCCGCGAGGCGCGCTCCCGCCGGGAGGAGCTGCTCGGATCGCTCGGGATCGCCGAGCACGCGCCGCAGGCACCTGGGCGCCTCAGCGGCGGCCAGCAGCAGCGGGTGGCGATCGCCCGCGCGCTGATCAACCGCCCGCGCGTGCTGCTGGCCGACGAGCCGACGGGCAACCTGGACTCGGCCAGCGCCCGCGACGTGCTGGCGCTCCTGCGCGCCGCCCACGACGAGCGCGGCCAGACCGTCCTGCTGGTCACCCACGACGCGCGCGTGGCCGCCCGCGCGGACCGGGTGATCGCCATGCGCGACGGCGCGGTGGCCAGCGAGACCCGGCTCGACGCCGGCCAGGGCGACCTGACCGCGGTGGCCCGGCTGATGGAGCTCGAGGCGGGGCGATGACGGCCGCCGCGCTGCGCGTCGCCCGCGCCGACCTCACGGGCCGCCGCGGCCAGACGCTGCTCACCGCCCTCGCCGTGTTCGCCGCCGCCGCGGCGCTGTTCGTCACGCTGACGCTGCGCTCCGGCATCGACGACCCGTTCGCCGCCGCCAAGGCCGCCACGCACGGCTCCGACCTGACGATCACCGGCAACCTCTCGAGCGCGCAGCTGCGCGACGTCGCCCACATGCCGGGTGTCGCTCAGGCGCAGACGCGCCCGTTCGTGCCGGCGGTCACCCCGCTCGGCGGCGAGTCCGTGACCGTCGCCCTCGAGGCGCAGAGCGGCACGCTCGACCGCCCGCACGTCACCGACGGCCGGCTGCCGCGCGCCGGCGAGGTGCTGCTGGAGCGCAGCTTCGCGCGTGCGAGCGACCTGCGCCCCGGCGGGCGGCTGACCCTGCGCCACGGCGGGCGGACGATCACGCTGCCGATCGCCGGCCTGGCGGTGACAACCGAGCAGGCCACGTACCCCGGCTGGACGCCCGGCGTGGCCTGGGCGCCCGCCGCGACCGTGCGCCGCCTCGGGGGCGTCCACACGGCGCTGGCCCTGCGCCTCACCGACCCGAACGCGACCGACCCGTTCAAGGCGCGGCTCGAGGAGGCCTATCCCGGCCGGCGGGTCGACGTCACCGATTGGCACGACGTCCGCGACACGATCACCGACCAGACGCGGACCAACACGATCATCATCGGCGTCAACACGCTGCTCGCGCTGATCGCCGTCGGCTTCACCGTGGCCACGGTCATCAGCGGCCGCGTGCTCGCCCAGCGGCGCGAGATCGGGCTGCTGAAGGCGGTCGGGCTCACGCCGCGCGGCGTCGTCGCCCTGCTCGTGGGCGAGTACCTGGCGATCGGCCTCGCCGCCGGGCTGCTCGGCCTGGCCGCCGGCGTCGCCTTCGCGCCGCTGCTGCTGCACCCGATGGCCTCGCTGCTCGCCACGCCGACGCCGAGCGCGCTGCAACCCGGCACGCTGGCGCTCACCCTCGTCCTCGTGCTGGCCGCGGTGGCGCTGTTCACGTCCATCCCCGCCCTGCGCGCCGGGCGGCTGAACACCGTCGACGCGCTCGCGCTCGGCCGTGCGCCGGCCTCCGGCGGGGCCTCGCGGGCCGCCCGCGCCGCCGCCGCGCTGCGGCTGCCGCTGGTGGCGCGGCTGGGCGTCAAGGACGCGCTCGCGAGCCGGCTGCGGGCCGGCCTGACGATCGCCGCGCTCGGCCTGATGGTGGTGACGCTCGTCGCCGCGCTGTCGGTGGAGGCCACCTACGACAAGGTGATCGGCGACCCGGCGCTGCGGGCGAAGCCGTGGGACCTGCGGGTGGAGCCCGACGCGCTCGGCACCGCCCAGGCCCTGAGCCTCGTCCGCGGCGAGCGCGGCGTGGCGCGGGCGACGACGCTCGCCGAGTTCTCGGCCACGCTCCCGGGCGGCGGCGGCGCGATCGCCCGGGCCGTCGGGCCGGGCTTCCAGCGCTTCCCCTACGCCGTCCCCGACGGCCGCATGTTCGCCCGGGCGGGCGAGGCCGTGGCCGGCCGCGGCTTCTACGACACCCACCACCTGCGCATCGGCGACACCGTCACGCTGCACGCCGCCGGCGCGGCCGTGCGGCTGCACCTGGTCGGCCGCCACGTCGAGCCCGACGGGAACGGCAACGTGGTCATCTTCAGCCGCTCGACGCTGCCCGCCGCCGCTGCGGCGCGGATCGGCGGCGGCGACGTGATCGCCTCCTTCGTCGCGCACGCCGACGGCCGCGCCATCCAGCGCGACCTCGAGCGCCGCTCGGGCTCGCGCATCGCCGGCGAGCTGGTGAGCGACGACGTCCGCCAGGAGCGGGCCGACGTGCGGCCGATCGTCTACGGCTCGAGCGCGCTGCTCGTGGTCGTCGCGCTGGTGAACCTGCTGACCACGCTGCTGCTCGTCGCCCGCGAGCGCGTGCGGGACTTCGGCATCCTGAAGGCGGTCGGGCTCACGCCGCGCGGCGCACTCGGGGTCGTCAACGCCGGCGCGGCCGTGCTCGGGCTGGTGGCGATCGTGTTCGGCATCCCCGCCGGGATCCTGATCTTCCGCACGCTGATCGCACTGACGAGCCCGAGCGAGGGCACGGACATCGTCGGCACCCCGGGCCCGCTCGCGCTCGCGCTGCTCATCCCCGCCGTGCTCGTCGTCACCGCGCTGGCCAGCTCGCTGCCCGCCCGGCGGGCCGCGGCGGTCAGCGCCGCCGAGGTGCTCCGGGCGGAGTGATGTCGCGGGCGCCGGTACTAGTGGCGCACCCGCACCACTAGCGCTCGGGGAGCCGGGCCAGGATGAGCCCGAGCACGATCCCGATGACCCCGCCCGCGAGCCCGGCCACCCCGCTGGCCTCGTCGGCGGCCAGCGGCAGCAGGACCAGGACGGCGGCGATGGCCAGGACGCCCAGCAGGTCGCTGTCGTCCTCGTGGCCGCGCCGGCGGCCGAGCACGTCGCGCATCGCCCAGGCGGCGAGCATGCCCAGCGCCGCGCCGTTGGCCCCGAACGCCCACGTCGACCCGCCCAGCTGCACGCCGATGTACGCGCCGCCGGCGCCACAGGCGAAGAACGTCAGCAACACCGCCCAGAACCCGTGCCGGCGCTCCAGCAGCAGGCCGAACAGGGCGACCGCGCCCAGCGTCAGGATCTCGTAGCCGGTGGAGTCGTACGCGAAGAGCGTGGTGAACGGGCGCCAGGCGTCCTCGAACCCCGTGGCGTAGCCGACGTCGGAGTAGTCCAGCAGCGCGGACTTCAGCGCCACGGTGACCAGCACCGAGGCCAGCACGAGCACCCAGATGAACCACGGGCGCCG
Source organism: Solirubrobacteraceae bacterium (assembly GCA_025935735.1). The sequence goes on from JAICUS010000298.1 coordinate 5,328, forward strand.
GTCGGGCCGGATCCCGGGGATCTCGTTCGGCCGCAGCCGCGGCAGCTGCGGGCGCGACCGGGCCCGGCGCGCGGCCTTGGAGACGCCGCCCCGGTCGAGCTTCGGCGCGCGCTTCTGGATCCGCGTGCCGCAGTAGGGGCACTCCGTGATGTACGGAGACACCTCTGCGCCGCAGCTCTTGCAGACGAGGAAGAGGTCCGGGCCGCTCGACATGAACGGCAATCAAGTCTACGCGCCCGAACCCGGCGCCTCGACGGTTTTAACCCACTACGGCGCGGATGCAGCCACGATGTGCCGCAACAGCTCCGTGAAGTCCCGGTTCGCCTCGTAGACCTTGCGCTGCCGGAACGCCCCGTTGCCGTTGTCGGCGAGGTCGAGGATCCCCTCCAGCGCGTCGGCCCCGCCGAGGTCCTGCGCGTGCTCGCGCAGCCGCTCGTAGAGCCGCCTCGCCAGCTCGCGCGCGCTCACGGACTCGCGCTCGGGCAGGTCGACCAGCTCGCCCTCCAGGCCGTGCCGGGCGGCCAGCCACTTGTTCTCGTCGAGCATCTGCCACGGGTAGTCGGCGAGCTCGCCGCCGGCGTCGTAGTGCTCGCACAGCTCCTTGACCATCGCCTGGATGAGCGCGGTGAGCGCCAGCGTGTGCTCGACGTGCGTCTGGGCGTCCATCGCCCGGATCTCCACCGTGCCGAGGTTCGGGTGCGGGCGGACGTCGTACCAGAGCCAGGTGTAGTCCTCCATCACGCCGGCCTCGACCATGAACTCGATCCGCTTCTCGTAGTCGGCCCAGTCGCGGTAGTAGGGCGGGATGCCGACCCGCGGGAAGGCGCGGAAGATCGGCATGCGGGTGGAGCGCAGCCCGGTCATGTCCCCGCGCCAGAACGGCGAGTTGGCCGACAGCGCGAGCAGGATCGGCACGTGGATGCGCATGCCGTTGGCCACGTGGATCGCCTTGTCGGCGTCGTCGACGCCCACGTGGACGTGCAGGCCGAAGATCAGCTCCTGGCGGGCCACCCAGCGCAGCTCGTCCACCAGGTCGCGATAGCGGTCCGAGGCGGTGATCCGCTGGTCCTCCCAGCGCCCGACGGGGTGCGTCCCGGCCGAGCCGATGCACAGTCCCTGGCGCTGCGCGCTGTCGGACACCTGACGCCGCAGCCCGCGCAGGTGCGCATCGGCCTCGCCCAGGTCCGCGCAGGGGACCGTCGCGATCTCGAGCACGGACTCCATCAGCTCGGGCTTGATCTCGCCGTGCGGCGTCTCGTGGAGCAGGCGTTCGATCGCGCTGACGAGCTCGAGCGTCTCGCGGTCGAGGATCATCAGCTCTTCCTCGATGCCCACCGTGTACGCGGGGCCGGTGAAGTTCGCCTCCATGTGGCCGCGTAGAGTAGGGGGGAGCGGCATTGGCACGACGAAGACGAGGTGACGGGAATGGCGCTCGGGTACGACGGAAAGCTCTACATCTTGGCCTTCGACCACCGGGGGTCCTTCCAGAAGAAGATGTTCGGGATCGAGGGCGACCCGACCGAGGAGGAGACGGAGACGATCTCCGACGCCAAGCGGCTCATCTTCGAGGGCATGCAGGTGGCGGTCGAGCGCGGCGTCGACGCCGAGGCCACCGGCGTGCTGGTGGACGAGCAGTTCGGCTCAGACATCCCGAAGCGAGCCAAGGAGGGTGGGCTGAAGCTCGCCATGCCGGTCGAGAAGAGCGGCCAGAACGAGTTCGACTTCCAGTACGACGACCAGTTCGGCGACCACATCGAGCGTTACGACCCGGACTTCAGCAAGGTGCTGGTGCGGCTCAACCCCGACGGCGACTCCGAGATGAACGAGCGCCAGCTCGGGCGGCTCAAGCGCCTGGCGGACTGGCTGCACGAGCACGACCGCAAGTTCCTCTTCGAGCTGCTCGTGCCGGCCGAGGACTCCCAGCTCGAGCAGGTCGACGGCGACAGCGACCGCTATGACGCCGAGCTGCGGCCGGAGCTGATGCGCCGGGCGATCGAG
>JAICUS010000330.1 GCA_025935735.1 Solirubrobacteraceae bacterium
CCGGACGCGAACTTCGTCGCCGCCACCGGGCCGCAGACCGGCAGCGTCGAGCGCTGGGAGGAGCAGACGGGCTACTCGCCGTCGACCATCTCCGCCGAGATCGCCGGCCTGCTCGCCGCGGCCGAGATCGCGGACGCCAACCATGACAAGGCCTCCGCGCAGCAGTGGCGCGCCTCGGCCGACGAGTTCCAGCGCAACCTGAAGAAGTGGACGCTGACCACCAACGGCCCGCTGTCGGCGAAGGCGTACTTCATCCGGCTGTCGAAGACCGGCGACCCGAACGCCGCGATCGCCTACAACGTGGGCAACGGCGGCCCCACGCTCGACCAGCGCTCGGTCATCGACGCCGGCTTCCTCGAGTACGCCCGGCTGGGCATCTTCAAGCCGACCGACCAGGACATCGTGAACTCGCTGCCGGTGGTCGACGCGACGATCGCCCACGACACGGCCAGCGGCCAGGGCTTCCTGCGCTACAACGGCGACGGCTACGGCGACGGCTACCACGACAACTGCGGCCACGACGGGCACCCGTGGGCCGGCACGTGCACGGATCCGCAGGGGAACACGTCGACCGACAAGGGCACCGGCCACGTCTGGCCGGCCCTCGACGGCGAGCGCGGCGAGTACGAGATCAGCCGCGGCCAGCTGTCGGCGGCGCTCGGCCGCCTGCAGACCATGCGCAACATGGCCGGCGGCGTCGGCCTGATCCCCGAGCAGGCGTGGGACGAGCCCGACCTGGCGGCGGACCCGTTCACCACCGACCCGGCCATCCGGTCGATCGGCTTCGAGACCGGCGAGCCCGCGGGCTCGGCGTCCGCGCTGACGTGGTCGGCGGGCCAGTACGTGCGGCTGATGCTCGACCTCTCCGCCGCCCGGGTGCTCGACCGGCCGGACTACACGGTCAAGCGCTACATCGACCACCGGCAGGGCACGACCGCGCTCACGGTCACCGCGCCGGACGAAGGCGCGGTGACGGCCGACGGCGGCATCGTGGTGAGCGGCACCGCCACGCCGGGGGACGCGATCGTGGTGCGCGCCGTCAACACCGACGACGCGACCCGGACCGTCACCGGCACGACGACCGCCGCCCACGACGGCACGTGGTCGGTGTCGCTCAGCTTGGGCAGCGGCACCTCGTTCATCAACACGGTGGCCACGGACTCGCACGGCGGCACGGCGCGCGACTCGCGGTCGGTCCTGTTCGACCAGCCGCCCGGGACCCTGATCTACACCGCGGACGATCCGGACGGCGACGACAACGGCCCGGGCAACTACGCCTATCCGACGTCGGACAACTTCAAGCCCGGCGCGTATGACCTCGAGCAGTTCCAGGTCTTCGACGCCGGGGCCAAGGTCTACTTCCGGGTCCGCACGCGCGACCTCACGCCGACGTTCGGCAGCCCGCTGGGCGCGCAGCTCGTCGACGTCTACGTGCACGACCCGAGCGCGACTGCCACCTCGACGCAGCCGTCCTTCGGCGTCGGGGCGCGCCATTACACGATCGCGCCGGCCGGGGCGTGGAGCCGCCTGATCGAGGTCCAGGGCTTCGGCCAGCGCTTCATCGACGCCTCCGGCGGCACAGTCGGCACGGTGTCGATCTCCGCTCACCAGCAGACGCGCTACATCACGTTCAGCGTGGACAAGGCCGCCCTCGGCGGCACGCCCGCCGCGGGCTGGGGCTTCACGGTCGTGCTGCACGGCCAGGACGGCTTCAGCGGCGACGGCGACCAGGCCCGGCAGTTCCAGCCGACCCCGCAGGACTTCCAGTTCGGCGAGTGCGCGACCGCCTCCAGCGACCCGCACTGCACGTTCCCGGCGAACCAGCTGCCCAAGGCGATGGACGTGTTCACGCCCGCCGGGGTCGCCCAGTCCGACGAGCTGGACTACACGAAGACCAACCCCGTCGTCCTCCAACCCGTGGTGATGCCATGAAGCGCCTGCTGCTGCTGGTCCCCCTCGCGCTGGCGGCGCTGGTCGCGCCGTCGCTGGGGCACGCCGACGCCGCGCCGGTGAACCTGGCGCTCGGCGCCGTGGCCACCGCCAGCTCGCAGGAGAACGCGGCGACCGGAGCCGCCAACGCCATCGACGGCAACCCGGCGACGCGCTGGTCGAGCGCGTTCGCCGACCCGCAGACGATCCAGCTCGACCTGGGCGCGCGGGCGGCGATCTCCGAGATCAAGCTCACCTGGGAGGCGGCGTACGGCAAGGCGTACTCGATCGACGTCTCCGACGACGGCACGAACTGGACGCCGGTCACGTCGACCACCAGCGGCGACGGCGGCACCGACGACTACCCGGGGCTGAGCGTCTCCGGCCGCTACGTGCGGCTGGTCGGCACGCAGCGGGCCACGCAGTTCGGCTACTCGCTGTTCGAGCTCGAGGTCGACGGCACGCCGCTGCAGACCGCGGTGTCGATCGCCACGCCGGGCTTCACCATGTCCGAGAAGGACGGCGTCGGCGACGTCCCGATCACGCTCAACCAGCCGGCGTCCGAGCCGGTCACGGTCGACTACGCGACCGCCGACGGGACGGCCACGGCGGGCAAGGACTACACGCCGGTGTCCGGGACGCTGACGTTCGCGCCCGGCGAGACGACGAAGACCGTGCGCGTGCTGACGATCGACGACGCGATCGACGAGCCGAACGAGACGCTCACCCTGAACCTGTCCAACGCGTCCGCGGGCGTGATCATCGGCCCGCGGGCCAGCGTCACGCTGACCATCGGCGACGACGACGAGACGGCGTTCAGCGGCAAGGTCCTGAACATCCGCGACTTCGAGGGCACCCTCGACGTGCTCCCGAACCCGGTGAACAACGTCGGGTTCTTCACCTTCCACGGCGACGCCGGCTCCAATCCCACGATCACCACCGTGAACGACCCGCGGCCGGGCTCCACCGGCACGCAGGCCATGCACCTCGTGGCCAACGTGACCTCATACGGCGGCTTCTCGGACGACTTCGCGTCCTCCCAGGACTGGACCGCCTACGACGGCTTCTCGTTCTGGTTCAAGGGCACCGACACCGGCAAGTCGATCGAGTTCGAGATCAAGGACGGCGGCACCGACGGCGAGCACGGCGAGCTGTGGAACTCGCACGTCACCGACGACTCGACGCAGTGGAAGCTCGTGCGCGTCCCGTTCTCGAGCTTCACCCGGCGGACGGACTTCCAGCCTTCGGGCGCGCCGACCGACGGCAAGCTGCAGCTGACGAGCATGTGGGGCTGGGCGATGAACCTGCCGTCCGGCCGCGAGGAGTACTCGATCGACGACGTGCAGGTCTACCAGCAGGTCGTGACGATCGACGACTACGAGAGCGGCGGGACCGTGGCGAGCCACGGCATCACGACGTTCAACGGCAACAACGCGCCGCCGGCGCTCTCCTTCGAGTCCCAGCCGCGCGCCGGCGCGCCGGACAACCACGCGCTGAAGGTGGACTACAACACGCCGGCCGGCGGCTTCGGCGGCTTCCAGCAGGACTTCACCGACCCGCAGGACTGGAGCGCGTTCAACGGCTTCCGGTTCTGGTTCTTCGGGCGCGACCACGGCGCGGCGCCGGTCAAGATCAACCTGGAGATCAAGGACGGCGGCGCCGGGCCGGGCGCGTCGGAGCTGTGGACCACGTCGTTCTCGGACGACACCGTCGGCTGGCACCTGGTGGAGATCCCGTTCAAGCAGTTCACCTACCGGACGGACTTCCAGCCGGTCGGCGGGATCAACCACGTGCTCGACCTGACGAAGATGTGGGGCTACGCGGTCACGCCGCCGACGTCCAGCGGCTCGTTCGACTGGGACGACGTGCAGGTCTACGGCGTCGCGGGCGCGCCCTCCGACGCCTCCGTGGCCACCGAGAAGCCGGTCTACCTGGCCCACGAGGGCGACACGGTCGACATCGGCGTCAAGCTGACCACCCGTGACGGCCAGCCGTCCAAGGCGCCGATCGACGTGGCGTACTCCACCAGCGGCGGGACGGCCACGCCGATGGACGACTACACGCCCGCGAGCGGGACGCTGACGTTCCCGGCGGGCACCGCCTCCGGCGCCGTGCAGACGTTCCCGGTGAGCGTCCTGAACGACGCCGCGGCGGAGGAGGCCGAGACGATCGGCATCCAGCTCACGTCGACCGGCGCGGACGTGCCGGCGACGGCGCCCAACGTGGTGATCGATGCCAACGGGCTGCCGTACCTGAACGCCGCGCTGCCGGTCGAGCAGCGGATCGACGACCTGCTGTCGCGGATGACCCAGGCGGAGAAGATCGGCCAGATGACCGAGGTCGAGCGCGGCGCGTTCACCAACCCGGCGGACATCGCCACCTTCCGCTTCGGCTCGATCCTGTCGGGCGGCGGCTCGGTCCCGGCGTCGAACACGCCGCAGGGCTGGGCGGACATGATCGACGGCTTCCAGTCGCAGGCCATGTCGACGCCGCTGCAGATCCCGATCATCTACGGCGCGGACGAGGTCCACGGGCACAACAACGTGTACGGCGCGACCCTGTTCCCGCACAACACCGGCATGGGCGCCACGCGCGACCCGGCGCTGGCCCAGCAGGAAGGCGAGGTCACGGCGGCCGAATCGAAGGCCACCGGCGTGCCGTGGGCGTTCGCGCCCTGCGTCTGCGTCTCGCGCGACGAGCGCTGGGGCCGGTCGTATGAGAGCTTCGGGGAGGACCCGGCGCTGGTGGAGCGGATGGAGACGTTCATCACCGGCCTGCAGGACGGCGGCGTGCTGGCCACCGCGAAGCACTTCGTGGGCGACGGCGACACGACGTATGGCACGTCGACCAACGGGAGCTACAAGATCGACCAGGGCATCACGCAGGTCTCGCGGGCGCACCTGGACCAGATCGACCTGCCGCCGTTCGCCGAGGCGGTCAAGCGCGGCGTCGGCTCGGTCATGCCGTCCTACTCGTCGCTGGACCTGACCGACGACGGGCTCGGCAACCCGCTGAAGATGCACGCCAACGGCGACCTGATCACCGGCTGGCTCAAGCAGCAGCAGGGCTTCGACGGCTTCGTCATCTCCGACTACGCGGGCATCGACCAGATCGGGCCCGACTACCAGCAGGACGTCAAGCTCGCCATCAACGCCGGGCTGGACATGATCATGGTCCCGTTCAACTACACGACGTTCCAGACCGACCTGCAGAATGAGATCGCCAACGGCGATATCCCGCAGTCGCGGATCGACGACGCCGTGCGGCGGATCCTGCGCGAGAAGTTCCGGCTCGGGCTCTTCGAGCACCCGTTCGCGGACCGCTCGGGGACGTCCGACTTCGGGTCTGATGCCCACCGCGCGGTCGCGCGGCGCGCCGCGGCCGAGTCGCAGGTGCTGCTCAAGAACGACGGCGTGCTGCCGCTGTCGAAGTCCGCGCACGTGTATGTGGCGGGCGCCAACGCCGACGACCTGGGCAACCAGGCCGGCGGCTGGACGATCAGCTGGCAGGGCGGCTCGGGCACCCCGACGGTCGGCACGACGATCCTCCAGGGCATCAAGCAGGTCGCGCCCGGCGCCACGGTCACGTACTCGCGCGACGCCTCGGCGCCGATGGCCGGCTCCGACGTCGGCGTGGTGGTGGTGGGGGAGACGCCGTACGCCGAGGGCGTGGGCGACATCGGCAACGGCCACAGCTTCGCGCTGTCGGCGGCCGACCAGACCGCGATCAGCCGGGTGTGCGGCGCGATGAAGTGCGTCGTGCTGCTGGTGTCCGGCCGGCCGCTGCCGATCGGCCCGCAGCTGGCCCAGGCGAACGCGTTCGTGGCCTCCTGGCTGCCGGGCACCGAGGGCGAGGGCGTGGCCGACACGCTGTTCGGCGACACGCCGTTCACCGGCCGGCTGCCGGTCACCTGGCCGCGCTCGGAGGCGCAGCTGCCGATCAACGTCGGCGACGCGTCGTATGACCCGCAGTTCCCGTTCGGCTGGGGGCTGCGGACCGACTCGGCGCGGGCGCGGCTGCAGGCCGTCCGCGGGTCGCTCTCGGGCGACGCGGCGGCGCAGCTCGACGCGCTGCTGGCGGCGGACGACTGGAACGCCGACGGATCGGTGTCTCAGGCCGGCGACGTGCTGGCGCGGCTGGCCTCGCTGGCGGGCGCCCTGAACGGGACGTCCTTCTCGGTCCAGGACGCGATCGTGTCCGTGGCCCGGGATATCGCCGAGGCGGCGATGGTGCGGCGCGGGATCGCCGCGGGCGACTCGACGCTGACCGCCGACGCCGAGCACGCCGTGCTGAGCGGCGACCCGGCGACCGCGGTGCGCAAGCTCGCGGCGGCGGCCAACGTGTCGGTGAGCACGACCGGCGGCGTCGGCGGCACGGTGCCGGCCACGCTGGCGCTGACGCTCGGCGCGCCGGCCTCGTTCGGTCCGTTCACCCCGGGCGTCGCGCGCACCTACACGGCGCAGACCACCGCCGACGTCGTCTCGACGGCCGGCGACGCGGCGCTGAGCGTGTCCGATCCCGGCCATCTGGCCAACGGGGCGTTCACGCTGCCGCAGCCGCTGCAGGTGGACATCGCGCCGAGCAGCTGGTCTGAGCCCGTGTCGCACGCGACGTCCACGATCACGTTCACGCAGCCGATCGGGGCGAACGACCCGCTGCGGACGGGGACGTACTCGCGGACGCTCACGTTCACGCTGTCCACTGCAAACCCGTAGAGACAGGTTTCGCCCCTTCCGTCCTCGCAAGCTCGGACCTCAGGGCGACGTTACATATTTGCGCGGAGCGGGCGGGCGCCTGTACGGTCGGCCGTGAGATGGAGCACGAGGCCCCGACTCCCGCCCCGCCTGCTCCGGCGCCGCCGGTTGTCGTGGCCGCGCCCGAGGCGGTGGGCGGCGCGCCGCTGGGCGTCGACCAGGTGCTCTCGCTGCAGCGCAGCGCCGGCAACCGCGCGGTCTGCCGGGCGATCGCCTCGGGGCTGA
>JAICUS010000088.1 GCA_025935735.1 Solirubrobacteraceae bacterium
ACGCACGACGGGTTCAGGCAGTGCTCGCAGATGCGCGGCAGGAAGAACATGAACGCCTGCTCGTAGGTCAGGCGCACCTCCTCCTGCATGGCCTGCACCCGCGGGTCCAGCGGCACCGACTCCTGCGCGCCCGCGAGCCCCTCGTCCCAGTTCGGGCCCCACTGGACGTCCATCGGCCGGCCGGAGAGCTGCGAGTGCGGGCGGGCCACCGGGTCCAGGTCGCCCAGCGGCGCGTCGACCAGCGTCTCGTAGTCGTAGGTGAACGGCTCGTAGTAGTCGTCGATCTGCGGCAGGTCCGGGTTGGCGAAGATCGTCAGCAGCTTCTTGACCTGGCCGCCGGCCTTGAGCTGCAGCTTGCCGCGCCGGTTGAGGGTCCAGCCGCCGTTCCAGCGCGACTGGTCGGCCCACTGGCGCGGGTAGCCCTGCCCCGGCGCCGTCTCGACGTTGTTGAACCAGACGTACTCGGTGCCCGGGCGGTTCGTCCACACCTGCTTGCAGGTGACCGAGCAGGTGTGGCAGCCGATGCACTTGTCGAGGTTCATCACCATCGCCACCTGCGCGCGCACGTGCATCAGTAGATGACCTCCTGCGAGCGGCGGCGCACGATGGTGACGCTGTCGCGGTTGGAGCCCGTCGGGCCGTAGTAGTTCGCGCTCCAGGAGAGCTGGGCGTAGCCGCCGATCATGTGCGTCGGCTTCATGGCGATCGTGGTCAGCGCGTTCTCGGTGCCGCCGCGGCGGCCGTCGATCTCCGCGCGCGGCGTGCCGATCTGGCGGTCCTTGGAGTGGTACATCATGCACACGCCCTCGGGCAGTCGGTGCGAGACCACCGCGCGGGTGACGACGATGCCGTTGCGGTTGTGCGCCTCCACCCAGTCGTTGTCGCGCACGCCGATCTTCTCCGCGTCCTGCGGGCTCATCCACAGGCCGGATCCGCCCCGGAACAGGGTGAGCATGTGCAGGTTGTCCTGGTACTCGGAGTGGATCGACCACTTCGAGTGCGGCGTCAGGTACTGCAGGGTGACCTCCGGCACGCCGTCCGCGTTGGGCTGCGGCCCGCCGGCCAGCATCAGCCGGTGGTCGACCGGCGGCCGGTAGGCTGGCAGCTGCTCGCCCAGCTCGCGCATCCAGGCGTGGTCGAGGTAGAGGTGCATGCGCCCGGACAGCGTGTGCCAGGGCTTGTCGCGCTCGACGTTGATGGTGAACGCGGCGTACGCGCGGCCCTCCTCGTCGATCCCCGACCACTCCGGCGAGGTGATCACGTGCCGCGGCTGGACCTCGATGTCCTGGAAGGTGATCCGGGTGTCCTCCGCCACCTCGGCCAGGTCGGCCAGCGGCACGCCGCAGCGCTCCTCGAGCGCCCTGAAGCCCTCGACGGCGAGCCGGCCGTTGGTCACGCCGGAGAGCGCGAGCATGGCCTCGGAGGCGTCGCGGGCGGTGTGGAGCGACGGGCGCCCGTCGGCCGGGCCGCCGCGCACGCGGCCGTTGTGGGCGCCGAGCCAGGCGACCTCGCGGTCGGGCTTCCACGTCGCGCTCTTGACGTTGACGCCGACCTGCTCGGCCAGCGGCCCGAGCGCGCCCCACATCTCCCCCACCGCGCCGTAGTCGCGCTCGACCACGGTGAGGGCGGGCATGGTGAGGCCCGGGATCGGCTCGCACTCGCCGGCCCGCCAGTCGCGCACGTCGGCCAGCGGCTGGCTGATCTCCCCGGGCGTGTCGTGCTGCACCGGCAGCGAGACGACGTCGCGGCGCACGCCCAGGTGCTCGGCGGCCAGCTCGGAGAACGCCTCGGCGATGCCCCGGAACGTGTCCCAGTCGGTCTTCGCCTCCCACGGCGGCGGCACCGCCTGGTTGAACGAGTGCACGAACGGGTGCATGTCGGTCATCGACAGGTCGTGCTTCTCGTACCAGGTGGCCGCCGGCAGGACGACGTCCGAATACAGGCCGGTGGTGGTCATGCGGAAGTCGACCGTGACCAGCAGGTCGAGCTTGCCGGCGGGGATCTCGTCGCGCCAGGCGACCTCGGTCGGGCGCTCCCCCTCCGGCAGCGGCTCCGCGCGCGGTCCGTCGTGGACGGCCCCGAGCAGGTGGCGCATGAAGTACTCCTGGCCCTTGCCGGAGGAGCCGAGCAGGTTCGAGCGCCAGACGAAGTACACCCGCGGGAAGTTCTCGGGCGCGCTCGGGTCCTCCACCGCGTAGCGCAGCCGGCCGGCCTTGAGCTCGTCGACCACGTAGCCCGCGACGTCGTCGCCGCCCGCCTCGGCCACGTCGAGCGGGTTGCGGTTCCACTGCGGGAAGCCGGGCATCCAGCCGAGCCGCACCGCCTTGGCGTGGGCGTCGATCGCGGTCATGCCCGCGAACGCGCCGGTGCCCAGCGGCGAGGCGAACGTGCCGGGCGTCAGGCGGTCGTAGCGCCACTGCTCGGTGTGCGTGTAGAACCACGAGGTGCCCTGGGCCTGGCGGGGCGGGCGGCGCCAGTCCAGGCCGAAGGCCAGCATCTGCCAGCCGGCGAACGTGCGGATCTTCTCCTGGCCGACGTAGTGCGCCCAGCCGCCGCCGTTGATGCCCACGCAGCCGCACAGCAGCAGCAGCGCGATGAACGAGCGGTACGTCTCGTCGGAGTGGAACCAGTGGTTGGTCCCCGCGCCCATGCAGATCATCGAGCGCCCGCCGGAGCGCTCGGCGTTGCGGGCGAACTCGCGCGCCACCTTGACCGCCAGCTTGCGGTCGACGCCGGTGATCGCCTCCTGCCAGGCCGGCGTGTGCGGCTGCGACGCGTCGTCGTAGTCCTCCGGCCACTCGCCCGGCAGCCCGTCCCGGGCCACGCCGTAGGTGGCGAGCATCAGGTCGAGCACGGTGGTGACCAGGCGGCCGTTGACGCGCATGGCCGGCACGCCGCGGCGCATGGCCGCGCCGCCGGGCGTCTCGCCGGCGTCGAAGCGCGGGAGCAGCACCTGGACCGGCTCCGCCTCGGCGCGGCCGTGCAGCGTGAGCACCGGGTCGAGATCGCCCAGGCGCAGGTTCCAGCGGCCCTTGCCCTCCTCGCCGTAGCGGAAGCCCAGGCCGCCGTTCGGGACCGCCGGCTTGCCGCTCACGGCATCGATGAGGACGGGCTTCCAGTCGGCGTGCTCGGAGGCGTCGCCGATGTCGGAGGCCATCAGGAAGCGGCCGGGCACGTGTGCGCCTTCGCGCTCGTCGAGCTGCACGAGCAGCGGCAGGTCGGTGAAGCGCTTGCCGTAGTCCTGGAAACGGGCGACCGGCTTCTCGACCCACGTCTCCTTGAGCATCACGTGGCCCATGGCCATGGCCAGCGCCGCGTCCGCGCCCGGCCGGCAGGGCAGCCAGTCGTCGGCGAACTTCACGTGGTCGGAGTAGTCGGGCGAGACGACGACCACCTTCTGGCCGCGGTAGCGCGCCTCGACCATGAAGTGCGCGTCGGGCGTGCGGGTGATCGGCAGGTTGGTGCCCCAGACGATCAGATAGCTGGAGTCCCACCAGTCGGCCGACTCGGGCACGTCGGTCTGGTCGCCGAACACCTGCGGCGAGGCCGCCGGCAGGTCGGCGTACCAGTCGTAGAACGTCGTCGTGTGGCCGCCGATCAGCGTCAGGAAGCGGCTGCCGGCGGCGAACGACACGGGCGACATCGCGGGGATCGGCGTGAAGCCGCCGACCCGGTCGGGCCCGTGCGCCTTGATCGTGTGCACGGTGGCGGCGGCGATCAGCTCGACCGCCTCGTCCCAGTCGGCGCGCACGAAGCCGCCGCGCCCGCGCTCCGATCGGTAGGCGCCGTCGGCCGCCACCTTGGCGAACGCCGCCACCGGGTCGGGCGACGACGCCTTCGCCGCCCGCCAGGCCTCGAGCAGGCTGCCGCGCACGTACGGGTACTTGAGCCGGACCGGCGAGTACGTGTACCAGGAGAACGAGGCGCCGCGCGGGCAGCCGCGGGGCTCGTGGTTGGGGCGGTCGGGGTCGGTGCGCGGGTAGTCGACCGCTTGGCTCTCCCAGGTGATCAGCCCGTCCTTGACGTAGACGTTCCACGAGCACGAGCCGGTGCAGTTGACGCCGTGCGTGGAGCGGACGACCTTGTCGTGGCGCCAGCGGTCGCGGTAGGCCGACTCCCAGCCGCGGCCCTTGGCGATCAGCATGCTCCAGCCCTCGGCGCTGGCTTCGCCGCGGCGGAAGAACTCGTGCGCCGCCATCAGCGGCGTATCCGATCGCTTCTGAACCGGCGCCGTCATCGCATCCCCTGTCGAGAGCCGCGCCGGACCGTACCACGGCCCGGCGGCTCACGCCTCATTTCTCACCGGGGGCGGTGAGAAATCGCAGCGGGCGGCCAGCCCGCGGGCGGCGCCGGCCGCGGCCTCGGCGTCGTGGAGCGCCGCGGCGAGCCCCGCCAGGGCGCGGCGCGCGCGGGCGTCGCGGGGGTCGGCGCCGGGATCGACCGCGAGCAGGAGCGCCGCGCCGGCCAGCCGCAGGTCGCCGAGCGCCGACTCGACGCAGCCCAGAACCGCCGGCACGGCGCGCCGCGCCTCGGGCCCGGCGGCGTGGCGAAGGCCGGCCGCCGCCTCCACGAGGTCGCAGCCGCGGTCATAGAGCTCGTTCTCGGCATCGCGCATCCCGCGAGGCTCCCCGGCGCTCGCGGGCTCCGCCATCGGGTCGTGCCCGCAGACCGGGGCGGTGCGAACCCCCACGTTTCAGGCGATGCGGTCGCCGGACGGCAGGTGGCGGGCTGGGATGGCCAGGCGCACCTCGGTGCCCTCGCCCGGCGCGCTCTCGATCGTCAGGCTCGCGCCGATCAGCATCGCGCGCTCGCGCATCCCCCGGATGCCGTTGGTGGCCACGTGCTCGGCGGCCAGCCCGCGGCCGTCGTCGCGCACGGTCAGCACGATGCCGTCCTCGCCGGCCCGCAGGTCGAGCGTCGCGTGCTCCGCCTGCGCGTGGCGCACGACGTTGGTCAGCGCCTCCTGGGCGACGCGGTAGATGACGAGCTCCTCCTCCTTGGAGAGCTCCAGGCCGGTCTGCAAGCGCCGCTCGATCGGGACCCGCGCGTGCTCGGCGAAGGCCGTGGCCAGCGCGGCCAGCGCGCTCTGCAGGCCGAGCTCGTCCAGCGCCTCGGGCCGCAGGCGGCGGGCGATGCGGCGCACCTCCTGAGTGCCGTGGCGCGCGGTCTCGCGCAGCTCCTCCAGCTGCGGGCGCAGGTCGTCCGGGATGACCGCCGCGAGCGCCTCGACCTGCAGCATCGCCCCGGTCAGCGTCTGGCCGACCTCGTCGTGCAGCTCGCGGGCGATCCGCCGGCGCTCGGACTCCTGCAGCCGCAGCGCCTGGCGCCCGCTCTCGCGGCGCTCGAACTCCAGCCGGTCGAGCATCTCGTTGAACGCGGTGGCCAGCGCGGCCAGCGCGGGGTCGCCGGGCACCCGCGCGCGGGCGCCCGGGGAGAGCGGGTCGTGGCGGCGCATGGCCGCCGCCAGCTCGTCCAGCGGGCGGAACACCGGCCGCAGCAGCGCGTAGCTGACCCCGGTCAGCGCGACCAGGCCGGCCGCCAGCACGGCCAGCTGGCCGGTGGTCACCGGGACCGACACCTGGACCGGCGCCAGGACGAGCCCGAAGAAGGCGAGCGCGAGCACGGCCGCGTTGGCCGCGAACACCCGCCAGAACAGCGGAACGGTGGAGAGGCGCGCGCGCATGAGCGCAGCTTCCCAGGGCCGCGCGACTATGGTCACGCAGTGCCGTGGGCGAGCCGCGCGAGCATCCCGCGCACGCGGCCCTCGAGCTCGTGCGGCTCGAGGTTCAGCCGCGCGGCCACCTCGGGGCGCGGCGTGGCCCGCAGCAGCAGCTCGAGCACCGCCCGGTCGTTCGGGTCGACCGCGTCGGCCGCCGCCGCGGCGACCTCGGGGACCGGCGGGGGCAGGCGCGTGCCGCCCTGGGCGGCCGCCTCGATCGCCGAGAACAGCTCGACCGCGGGAGCGGCCTTGTGGACCATGGCGTCGACCCCGGCCAGCAGCGCCGGCACGGTGAGCGCGCCGTCGACATAGGCCGAGTAGAGCACGACGGCCGGCGCCGGCGTGTCGCCCTTGATCCGGCGGCAGAGCTCGAGGCCGTTGACCCCGGGCAGCTCGTAGTCGAGGACGACGACGTCCGGGCGCGCGCGGTAGAGCAGCGCGGGGATCAGCTCGCCGTCCGGCACCGCGCCGGCGCACACCAGCCCGGGCCGCGAGCCGATGGCCACGCTGAGGCCCAGCCGGACGGCCGCGTGGTCGTCCACCACGACGACGCTGGTGGTCATGCCGGCGCCGGCGCGTGTGGCGCGAGCGCCTCGCCGGCCGCCCGCGCCGCCGCGGCCAGCGCATCCGCGCCCTGGTTGCGGTGCAGCGGGCCGCCGCCGTCGGTGAGCAGCACGCAGGCGAGCGCGACCCCGCGGGCGTCGACCGGCCCGGGACCCTCCAGCCGGTCGGCCAGCTCGAGCAGCGCCTCGGCGGCATCGACCACGTGCGGCCCGCCGACCGGCAGCGGCGGCTGGGCGACCGGCCACGGGGCGCGCTGCGAGGGCGGCGTGCGGGCCAGCGCCACGAACCGGCGCAGCGAGTGGGCGAGCCGGACCCGCATGCGGGGTGCGATGAGCCGCCCGGCTCGCAGCGTCAGCGCCGGGCGGCTCTCGGGATCGGCGCCGGCCGCGAGCGCCTCGTCGAGCGTTGCGAACCGCAGGCGCGCGGACACGCGGGCCGCCAGCGAGGCCCGCGACACCACCAGCCCCACGCCGGGGCGCTCGATCAGCACCGATCCGCTCATCGCACCCCGCACTGTCGACCCGCGGGCGGCGCCGGCCAACTGGTGCGCGCACCCATATCGGGTGGGCACGCGCACCCATGACCGCGAGAAGATGTCGGCGTGCAACAGATCTTCGCCTTCAATGAGCTCGCCATCGCCGTCCGCCACTGGTTCGAGATCGGGCCCGACGACGACGAGCACGGCGCCCGGCTGGAGATCCGGCGGCTCGTGCGCCACCCGCACCGCGGCTCGGAGTCCGCCCCGCAGGTGCTCGAGCTCGACGCGATCGTCTGGCGTGCCGACCTCTTCGCCGCGGTCGGCGACGCGCCGGGCAGCTGGTCGCGCGCGCACCATCACGACGGCTTCGACGGGATCGAGCCGACCGGCCGGGCCTGGGACGACGAGCTGAGCGCCGACCCGCTGGGCTGGACGCGCGGGCGGCTCGAGGACCTGCCGGGGCTGCTGGCAGCGCGCGGCGTCGAGCTCGAGGACCTCGAAGGAGAGGCCGCGGACGTGCGCCGGGCGCTGCCGGCGATCATGGCGGCGCTCGAGGCCTGCCGGCCGGAGGCCTGCCGCTCGCCCGAGGAGTGCCTGGCGGCCACCCGCGACACGCGCGAGATCACGCAGATCATGCTCGGGATGTTCCGCGCGGGCGACCCGCGCGACCCGCGGGCTCGCACTCCCTGACGGATCGTCGCTGGGATGACGGCGCCGCCGCGGCCCGGGCGCGCCCGCGGGTAGCGGCAGGGCAACGGGAAGCTTCAGAAGGAGCACGAGATGACCGCCCACGCCACGCTGTTCAGGCCGCCCGACACCGATGCCGGCACGGTTCCGAACCTGCGCTTCTCGTTCTCGGAGGCGCACAACCGGCGCGAGCGGGGCGGCTGGGCGCGCGAGGTGACGCGGCGCGAGCTGCCCGTGGCCACCGAGCTGGCCGGCGTGAACATGCGCCTCCAGCCGGGCGCGGTGCGCGAGCTGCACTGGCACAAGCAGGCCGAGTGGGCGTTCATGCTGTGGGGCGGCGCGCGGATCACCGCGGTCGACCCGGAGGGGCGCGGGTTCGCCGACGACGTCGGCGAGGGCGACCTGTGGTACTTCCCGGCCGGCGTCCCCCACTCCATCCAGGGGCTCGACGAGGGCTGCGAGTTCCTGCTGGTGTTCGACGACGGCGGCTTCTCCGAGAACGCCACGTTCCTGCTCAGCGACTGGCTCGCCCACACGCCGCGCGACGTGCTGGCCCGCAACCTGGGCGCCGAGGCGGACGCGCTGGACGCGCTGCCGGCCGAGGAGCTCTACATCTTCCCGGCGCCGCTCCCGCACGGCCCGGCGAGCCCCGGCGGCGCGCCGCGCTTCAGCCACCGCCTGCTCGCGCGGGCGCCGGTGGAGTCGCCCGGCGGGCGCGTGTGGATCGCCGACAGCGAGAGCTTCCCCGCGGCCACGACGATCGCCGCGGCGCTGGTGGAGGTCGCGCCCGGCGGGCTGCGCGAGCTGCACTGGCACCCCAACGCCGACGAGTGGCAGTACTACGTCTCCGGCAGCGCGCGGATGACCGTGTTCGCCGGCTCCGGCACCGCGCGGACGTTCGACTACCGGGCCGGGGACGTCGGCTACGTGCCGTTCGCCATGGGCCACTACGTGCAGAACACCGGCGAGGCGCCGCTGCGCTTCCTCGAGCTGTTCCGCAGCGACCGCTTCGCCGACGTCTCGCTCAATCGCTGGCTGGCCGCCACCCCCGCCGAGCTGACCCGCGCGCACCTCGGGCTGGGCGAGGAGGACCTGGCCCGCCTCAGCGCCGAGGAGCGCCCGGTGGTGGGCGGACGGCAGCTGTAAGCCCGGCGACGGCCGCGCCGCCTCCCGGCGCCGCAGCGGGCACCCGCAACGACAAGCAGACCCCCTCACTCCCCGGAGCGATCATGCCCGAGCTCTTCCATCAGACCGTCCGCCTCGACGCCGGTCGCCACGCCTCCCCCGACCACGGCATGTGCACCGTGGAGCTCGCCTCCGTGCTGGCCGGCGAGCCGTTCAACGACCACCCCAAGAGCGTCTGCCCGGTGATCGCCGCGTTCGTGCGCACCTACAACGACCGCGTCGACGCGCGGCGCCGCCAGGACCTGGTGCCCTATGCGGCGCGGATCGTCGGCACCCGCGGCGATCGTGACACCGAGCGGACGCGCGCCGTGCGCTGCGCCGCGTGGGCGCTCGCGCAGCGGCCGGGCCTCGCGAGCCACGCCGGCCTGCGCCGGCTGGCCGGCGCCCAGGGCGGGCGGCTGCGCAGCACGCGCACGCGGGCGGCGGCGTTCGCCGCGCGCTCCACCGGGCCGCTGACGGACGAGATCCACGCCGCGGTGCTGGCCCTGCTCGGCGAGCTCGCCGGGCTCGGCACGCCGTACACCGCCGTCCCGGACGCCCTGCCGGTGGCGCGGCCGGGCGCGGGCGCGCGCACGCCGGCGCATTAGGCTGTCGGGGCGCATGGCCGCCCTGCCAGTCCTGCACGAGCTCGAGACCGAGGTGATGGCCGAGATCTGGCGCCTCGAGGAGGCGACGGTGCGGGCGGTGGCCGACGCCGTGAACGCGCGCTCGGAGCGCCCGCGCAGCTACACGACCTTCCTGACCGTGCTGGTCCGGCTGGACCGCAAGGGCTTCGTGGTCCGCCGCCGCGTGGGCAAGCACGACGTCTATCGGGCGGCGGTGTCGCGCGCGGACTACCGGCGCACGCGCTCGGACGCGGACGTGGCGGCGCTGATCGACCGGTACGGCGACCTCGCGCTCGCCCACTTCGCCCGCCGCTACTCGGCGCTCTCGGCGGCCCAGAAGCGCGCGCTGCGCCGCCTGGCGGCGGATGACTGAGCGCCGGCTGCTGGCCCACGAGCTCGCGGCCGGCGCGCTGGCGGCGACCGTCGCGCTGGCCATGACCGCGGTGTCCGTGGACGCGCTGCGCTTCCACCGCGACGCGCTCGAGCCGACGCGGGCCACCGGCCTCGTGCTGCTCGCCGTGCTGGCCGCGCAGGCCGCCACGCTGCTGCGCTTCGCGGCCGCGCTGACCCGCGAGGCGGTGCGCACGCGGCGCTTCCGCCGCGCGCTGGGCGGCGAGCCGCGCACGCTGCACGGCACGCGGGTGACCGTGCTCGCCGAGCGCGCGCCGCGGGCGTTCTGCGCCGGGCTGCTGCGGCCGCGGATCTACGTCTCGACCGGCCTGCTGGCCACGCTGTCGCCCTCGCAGCTGCGCTCGGTGATCGCCCACGAGCGCCGCCACGCCGTCCGCCGCGACCCGCTGCGCTGCGCGCTGGCCGGCGCGCTGTGCCGGGCCCTGTGGTTCGTGCCGTCGGTGCGCGCGGCGCGCTGGACCCAGGCCGCCGCGGCCGACCTCGCCGCGGACGCCGCGGCGATCGCCGCCGCCGGCGTCCGCCCCCTGGCCGCGGCGCTGCTGGTCTTCGAGGAGGCCGGTTCCGGCCCGAGCCCCCAGCGGCTCGAGCAACTGCTCGGCCGCCGCCCCGCCACCCTCGGCTGGCCCGCGCCGGCCGCGGCCGCCGTGGCCGTCGCGCTGACCGCCGGCGTGGCCTGGCTGGCGCTCGCGGGCCCGGCCGTCTGCCTGCCGCTCTCCGAGCTGCCCTCGGCACTGGCCGTCCTCGGCCTGCTGGCCCTCGCCTGCCTGCCCGCCTCGCGCGCCGGCCGGGCGGCCGCGCGCGCGCTCAGCGCCTGATCGGCCGCGCTGCGCCGCCCGTTGTCTCTCGGCGCCTCGTTGCGCCGGCGAACTGCGGCTGGGTAGGGGAGCGAGAGCCCCGGCCGCCGGGCGCGGGTGATCGGTTCGGTCGCGCCTGCGGGAGGCGCGTGTCAGGTTAGGCGGGCTCGGGTCGACAAAGTTTACGCCCGAAACCCTGAGCAAAGCCGGGTATGGTCGAACGTGATCGATCCGCGCGCCCAGACCCGATTCTCGCGCACACCCGACCCCACGGCCGACCCAAGGCCGACCTTCCCCCTACCCAGCCGCAGTTCGCCTGGGCCACGAGGCGCCGGGGGTCGGAATCCGGGGGGCCGGAAGCTCGGGGGGCCGAGCCCGCGGCGCGGGCGCCCCCGGGGGAGCGCCCGCCCCGGATGCCCGCCTAGCGGATGGCGGTCTCGCCGAGCTTGGCGAGCTTGCCGTGCGGCTTGACCGGGCGCCCGTCGCGGATCGGGCCCTGGATCATGGCCAGCTGCATCACCACGTCGGCGGCGGCGTCCTTCATCTCGCCGAACGCCTTGAGGTTGAGGTTGTTCACCGTGTCGCAGGCCTGGTGGTAGCACGGGTCCAGCGGCTGACCCTCGATCCCGCCGAACAGCAGGAACTCCTCGTGGGTCTTGGGCTTCTCCGCGCCGGTGAAGATGCCGCCCGCGGGGATGCCGGCGTTCGTGAACGCCACGTAGTCCGAGCGCCCGTCGAACGGGATCGGCTCGGTCGCCTGGTCCCGGCTGCCGAACCAGTCGTCGAACAGCCCCTCGATGAAGCCCGAGCCGCTCGGCCCGGACACGTCGGAGCCGAACGTCGAGCCGTCGCCGTCATACACCTGGCGGGCGTAGTTGGGCGACGCGACCATGTCGAAGTCGAGCATCGCGATGATCTTCAGCTTCTGCCTGTCGGTCAGGCTGTCGACGTAGAACTGCGAGCCGACCAGGCCGCCCTCCTCGTCGCCCACCCACAGGAAGCGCATGTGGTTGCGCGGGTACGGGCCCTTGTGGCCGAGGTTCTTGGCCAGCTCGAGGTCCATGGCGGTGCCGGAGCCGTCGTCGTTGATGCCCGGGCCGGCGGCCACGGAGTCGTTGTGCGCGGAGACCACGACCGTGCGGTCGGGGTCGCCGAACGGCGAGTCCGCGATCACGTTCCACGTCGTGCGCGTCTCGCTGAACGTGACGGTCTTGATGTGCGCGTCCGGGTGCTGGCCGTTGCGGTACGCGGCGACCAGGTCGGCGCCGATCTGGTAGCTCGTGCCCAGCGCCGGGATCGACACCGGGTTGCCGAGCGTGCCGGCCAGCACGTCGGCGCGGTCCGGCTGGCCCTCGTTGAACACGATCACGCCCACCGCGCCCGCGGTCGCGGCGTTCTGCGCCTTGACGCCGAAGTTGCACGTGCCGCGCTGCACGAGCGCGATCGAGCCCGCCGGGAAGTTCGCGAAGTCGGCCGCCTCGCAGCCCGAGTTGGACGTGCTGGCCGGGCTGTCGGGCGGCATCGGCACGGTCACGTCGACCGGCACCACGTCGGCGGTCACGTCGCCGGACCCCGAGTAGTCCATCGTCAGGAAGTCGGTGTTCTCGGCGTAGGTCTTCGCCGTCGGCTTGGTCTGCTCCCACACGGGCCGCGCGCGCTGCTCGTAGTAGGGGAACTCGAACGGCTGCTTCTTGACCGTCCAGCCCGCGTCGCGCATCTGCGCGGCGATGTAGTTCACGGTCCGCTTGTTGGCCAGGGAGCCGGCCACGCGGTTGGCGGTGCCGCTCGTGTCGGCGATGTGCTGCAGCGCGTACGAGTGCTGCAGCATGTTCGGCACCGTGACCGCCTTGCGGTACGGCGTCGAGTTGTAGTGGTCGCTGGCGGCCTGCGCCGTGGCCGGCACGACGGCAGCGACCAGCAACGCGGCGAGTAGAGCTCGTCGCAACGGTGCTCCTCCTCTTCCCCCCGTCCGTGGCGAATCTGCGGTCCGGTCCTCCTGTCCGGCCGCTGTTGCGCGCCAGCATAGACGTTTCAACTACGCGCGTAGTTGATCAGTGCGCGTAGACCCGGGTGGGCGGGCCGGCGTAGTGGCGCCAACGCACCCGATACCGGCGGCCGCGGCGGTAGCGCGTGCGGGCCGACCAGTAGCCGCGCCCGTTCGTGTGCGCGGACTTCAGCCGGTGCCAGCGGTGCGAGCCGCGGTTGCGGTACTCGATCCGCACGCGGGCGTGCCCGTCCGCCGGGCGGACCAGGCCCCACAGCGACGTCCGGTGCCGCGACGTGTGGCGGGCGACGAGCGGCAGCCGGAAGCCGGCGTAGGCCCACTTGCGCTTGCCGCCGGAATGGCGCAGGCCGGACTCGAAGCCGCCGTAGCGCTGCAGCGCCCGCCGGCCCGGCCGGGGCAGGTCGTCGCGCATCAGGTACTGCGAGAACGCGCGCACGCGGCGGTGGCGATAGGCGATCCACTCGCCGATCGAGCGCCACTCGGCCTGGCGGGTCTCCGAGACGCCCTTGATCGGGTCCGGCGTGCTCTGCACCCCGAACTCGGTCAGGTAGAGGTTCACGCGATGCTTGACGGCGTGCGCCCGGCGCGCCCGGTCCAGCGCGCGGATCAGCCGGCCGAGGCTGCCGATCGTCACGTCGTCGCGCCGGTGCGAGACGAACCACGGCCCCTTCCGCGTCGTGTAGGGATGGTGCGCCCAGCCGCCGACCTCGAGCCGGTGGCAGCCGTGCCTGCGGCGGTAGTGGCGCGTCAGGCACAGCGCGCCGCGCAGGAACGTCAGCGGGTAGACGACGTGGCTGTTGCCGCGCGGCGCGGTCTCGCCCATGAGCACGCGGTCGTGCCGGTTGCCCGAGCGGGCGAGCCCCTTGCGCGCCGCGACGTAGAGCTTGCGGTACCACCGTCCCGAGTACGGGCGGTGGTGGACGTACTGCGGCTTGAGGAACTGCGGGTGGTTGGGCTCGTTCCAGATCGACCACAGGCTCACCTGGCGCCGGTAGTGGCGGCCGACCGCGGTCATGAAACGGCGAAAGCGAGTCGGGCTCGGGCGGGTGACCTGGTCGCGGCGCGAGCGGGTCGCCCAGCGCGGCACCGGGCCGCTGACCGTCAGCAGCACGTGGATGCCGTGGGCCCGGGCGTCGGTGACGATCCGGTCGTAGGTGGCCCAGCCGGGGTACGCGGCGGGATCGGTCTCGTCGAAGCGCGGCACGTGCCGGGAGTCCGGCTGCGGGGCGACGTCGCGCCAGTAGAGCACGACGCGCAGCCAGTGGGCGCCGAGCGCGCGGATCTCGTCCAGCGTCTCGGCGCGCACGGCCGGGTCGGGGCTGCGCATCTCGCGCGTCGCCTGGAAGATCGTGGACTGCGAGTGGCTGGCCGCCGCGCTCGCCGGGAATGCGGCCGGCGCGGCGAGCGCCAGGCAGGCGAGCAGGTGGCTTCTGCGTATCGGGTGAAAGCGCATCGCCTCTTCCGACCGGCGGGCGGCGCCGGAGTCGCGCCCGCCGGTTCGCCGGCGAACGCTCAGACGGAGTTGCGGTGCGGCGCGAGGATGAGCCGCGTCACCCGAGCCCGGTCGCGCCGCCAGGCGCCGGCGAGGCTGTCGACCGCGGCCGCGAGCCGCGGCGAGGCCGGCGCGTAGCGGTGCCCGTCGCCCTCGCGCGCGGCGAGCCCGGCCTCGCGCAGGCGCTGCAGCTGCTGGTCCGGCCAGCCGGGCGGGCACTGGAGCTCGGCGCAGATCGCCGCCGTCGTCCAGACGCGGTCCGGCCCGCCGCGGAGCAGCAGCAGGAGGTCGAGCAGGCCGGCCGAGTCCAGGTGGCGCTCGACGAGCCGCTCGGCGTCACGCGTGAGGCGGGCTCTCATTTTCCGGTCCTCCGTACCCCGTCGGGACGGAACCGTGAACCCGCGGTTCGACGGATGACCTTCGGGCGCGCGCGGGTCAGCGGCGGTACCAGGCGCGCTCGGCGTAGGCGGCGTCCTCGCCGGCGCCCGCGCTGAGCATCGCGAGCACGAAGACGATCACGCCGAGGATGATGTCGTTCCAGATCGCCCG
>JAICUS010000673.1 GCA_025935735.1 Solirubrobacteraceae bacterium
CAGGTCCGGGCACAGCTTCGACGTGCTGCCCGGGTTCACGCAGCCGACGAGGTTGTTCTCCTGGTCGGTCATGACCCACGGGCCGGGCGGCGGGCCGTGATACCACGCGGTGGCGTTGCCGAAGTACGTGGTCTCCATCGTGCCGTCGCCGTCGTCGCGGCTGTCGATCTCGGCGTTGCCGTAGTCGAAGCAGCAGCCGTCGTTGTAGTGGCGGCCGTTGACCACCCAGTAGGTGTCCTCGGGCTGGTCGTCGACGGCGGTGTTGCGCGGGTTGTCGTTGCGCAGGCCCATGCCCGGCTCGATGAACACGCCGTAGGCCTTGTGGCCGCCGACGGTGACCGGCGCCATGTCCGCGAGCGGCAGGTTGTTGAAGCCGCCCAGCGCCGGGCCGCTGAACCCGCCGCGGGGGGCCTGCGTGAGGTCGTTGTGGTTCGGTGACTGGTCGTAGAGCGTCGTGATCCAGCAGACCGTGTTCGCGCAGAACGCGTCCTGCGCGGCCGCGTCGGCGTAGCCGCCCGGGTCCGACCCCGTCGCCGGCACCACGCCGATGTCCTTGACCGCGCCGTCCGACTGGCGCTCGACCTGGTAGAGCGGCCCGTCATAGGCGGCGTACAGCGCGCGCGTCGTGCTGTGCGCGGCCACGCACGGCGTGCCGGCCGCGGCGTAGATGTCGCACGGGCCCGTCGGCCGCGCCGCTGTCTGGGCGGACGCCGGCAGCGGCACCGCGAGCGCGGCGGCGGCCAGCGCCGCGAGCGCGACCAGCCCTGCGCGGACGCGCCGTCTCGGCGTTCCCCCGTCCTGCGTCGCGATCCCCCGTCGCACTGGCAAACGACTCATCGCACGTCCTCTCCCTCGAGCAATGGCGTCTTCGCGGAGCGCGGGCAGGCGGACCGCGCGGGGCGGCGCCCGAGGTCGCTTCCCGCTCTCTCGCGACCGGCGCAATCGCCGGCTCCGCCCGGCGACCCGGCGCGAAGTTAACGCTAACAATTGGCTCGTGTCAAGCGCCGCGACGCGCCCGGACACCCCGCGGCTCGTAGTCCGGAAAATGACTGCTGTGATCGCTAACAAACGGCGCCGGCGGCGCGGTCAGGCGCGGGCGCGGAGGAGGGCGGGCAGCCGCACCGCGGACCGGGTGATGGCCGTCTCGGATGACGGCCGCCGGCCTGGCATCGTGGTCGTCACTCCCCAGCTCCCGACCCCCTCCCCGACATGAGCAAGCTCCTCCGCCGCCTACGCCGCCACCGTCGCTCCACCGGGCGCTCCGCTCCCCGCGCCCTCACCGACGCCGCCGCGCTCCTCTGCTGACCCGAGCAGCAAGAGCAGCGGTGTCGCGAGCATCAGCAGTCCCGCCGCGGCGATCGCCGCGCGCGGGCTCGTGAGCCCGGCCAGCAGGCCCCACAGCGCGGTGAGGACCGCGATGCTCGCGCTGCTCGTGGCCGACCAGGCGGCCAGCACGCGGGCGACGCGGTCCGGCGGGGTCTGCTCGAGCCGGTAGGTCGCGTAGACGGGGTTGAACACGCCGACGCTGGTCACCAGCCCCAGCTGGGCGGCGATGACCAGGGCGAGCCCGGGGACGCCCGGGACGACGAAGGCCAGCGCGAGCGACCAGCAGGCGCGCAGCGTCCCGGCGGTGCGCATGATCCGCGGCGCGCCGTGGCGGGCGACCAGCCGGCGCGACAACCGCGCGCCCACGAGCCCGCCGACGCACGGCGCCCCGAACGCGAGCCCGTACTGCCACGGCGCGAAGCCGAGGTGCCCGAGCATCAGCACCGCCATCAGCGGCGCCGTGGCCATGATCAGGCCGTTGACCAGCACGGTGTTGAAGAACAGCCGCCGCAGCGCCGGATGGCCGAGGATGTGGCGCCAGCCCTCGAGCAGCTCGCCGGCGCGCAGGCGCCGCGGCGCGTCCGGCCGCGCCGGGAGCGGCTCGCGCGAGCCCATCGCCCGGATGCCCAGCGCCGAGAGCAGGAAGCTGCCCGCGTTGGCCACGACGGTGATCACCGGCCCGAGCAGCCCGATCAGCGCGCCGCCGAGCGGCGGGCCGAGCGCGGTGGCGGTCCACGACGTCGACTCGAGGCGCGCGTTGGCCGCGAGCAGCCGCTCGCGCGCCAGCAGGGTCTTCAGGCACGCGCCGCTCGCCGCCTTGAACGCGATGTCGGCGGCGGCGACCGCGACCGACACGACGAGCAGCTGGGCGAACGTCAGCCGGCCGAGCGCGTACGCGGCCGGCACGCTCAGCAGCACGGCGCAGCGGACGAGGTCCATGCCCACCATCACCGAGCGCTTGCGCCGCCGCTCGACCCACGGCCCGAGCGGCACGCCGACCGCCGCGCCCATCGCCAGGCTGGTGGCCGCCAGCGCGGACACCGCGGCCGGGCCGGCGTGCAGCACGAGGATGGCGATCAGCGGGAACGCGTCGAACGCCAGCCAGGTGCCGGCCGTGCTGACGGCGAACGCCGCCCACAGCCAGCCGAACTCTCGCCCCAGTGAGCGCACCCGGCCATCAAACCGGGGCGCCCGGACGTCAGCCCGCGCGGGTCAGGTCGCCCGAGCCGTCCACGTGGCGGGTGAGCGCGGGATGGCCGTGGTAGCGGAGGTCGCCCGAGCCGTCGAGCCAGACGTCGAGCCGGCGGCCGGCGCGCACGTCCGCGTCGCCCGAGCCGCTCAGCGACACGCGCGCGTCGCCGGCGGCCAGGCCGGCGAGATCGGCGTCGCCGGAGCCGTCCATCTCCAGCCTCAACTGCCGCACGGCGCCGTCCAGCGAGAAGTCGCCGGAGCCGTCGGACCGCACCGCGAACGCGTCGCCGGCGATGCCGTCGGCGTCGACGTCGCCGGACCCGGACGTGTCGATCTCGGTCAGCCGCGGCACCGACACGTCGACGACCACGTCGCTGGGCCAGAGCCCGTGGTGGTCGAACGTGACCTCCAGGGCGCCGTCGTGCACCTCGGTGTGGACGTCGCCGATGACC
>JAICUS010000236.1 GCA_025935735.1 Solirubrobacteraceae bacterium
CGGCGTGGGCAAGACCGCGGTGGTCGAGGGCCTGGCCCAGCGCATCACCAACGGCGACGTGCCGGAGCTGCTCAAGAACAAGCAGATCTACACGCTGGACCTGGCGGCGCTGGTCGCGGGCTCGAAGTACCGCGGTGAGTTCGAGGAGCGCCTGAAGAAGGTGATGAAGGAGATCACCCAGCGCGGCGACATCATCCTGTTCATCGACGAGCTCCACAATCTCGTCGGCGCGGGTGCCGCGGAGGGCGCGATCGACGCCGCTTCGATCCTGAAGCCGGCCCTGGCCCGCGGCGAGCTGCAGACCGTCGGCGCGACGACGCTGGACGAGTACCGCAAGTACCTCGAGCGCGACAGCGCGCTGGAGCGCCGCTTCCAGAAGATCACGGTGGACCAGCCCTCGCTGGAGGAGTGCGTGCAGATCCTCAAGGGCCTGCGCGACCGCTACGAGGCCCACCACAAGGTCAACATCACCGACGAGGCGCTGGAGGCGTCGGCCGAGCTGGCCGACCGCTACATCTCCGACCGCTTCCTGCCCGACAAGGCGATCGACCTCATCGACGAGGCCGCCTCGCGCATGCGCATCAAGTCGATGTCCTCCCCGCCCGTGTACCGGGAGCTCGAGGAGGAGATCGAGACGACGCGGCGCGACAAGGAGGCCGCGATCGAGAACCAGGAGTTCGAGAAGGCCGCGCACCTGCGTGACCGTGAGCGCCAGCTCACGAACAAGAAGCGCGACCTCGAGGACGCCTGGGAGTCCGGCGAGGGCGGCGAGCGGCCGTCCATCGGCGAGGAGGAGATCGCGGACATCGTCTCCATGTGGACGGGCATCCCGGTCTTCAAGCTCACCGAGGCCGAGACCGCGAAGCTCATGCGCATGGAGGAGGAGCTCCACAAGCGCGTCATCGGCCAGCACCAGGCGATCGAGGTGGTCTCCAAGGCCATCCGGCGCTCGCGTGCCGGGCTGAAGGACCCCAAGCGGCCGACCGGCTCGTTCATCTTCCTCGGCCCCTCGGGCGTCGGGAAGACGGAGCTGGCGCGGACGCTCGCCGAGTTCCTGTTCGGCGACGAGGACGCCATGGTGCGGATCGATATGTCGGAGTACATGGAGAAGCACGCCGTGTCCCGGCTGGTCGGCTCGCCTCCGGGCTACGTCGGCTACGACGAGGGCGGCCAGCTGACCGAGGCCGTTCGGAGGAAGCCGTATTCGGTGCTCCTGCTGGACGAGATCGAGAAGGCCCACCCGGACGTCTTCAACATCCTGCTGCAGATCCTCGAGGACGGCCGCCTGACCGACTCGCAGGGCCGCACGGTGGACTTCCGCCACGCGATCGTGATCATGACCTCGAACATCGGGGCGGGCGAGATCGCACGGAACACGCCGCTCGGCTTCGCCGTGTCCGACGACGAGACAGGCATCTCGTACGACGACATGAAGGGCCGCATCATGGGCGAGCTCAAGAAGGTCTTCCGGCCCGAGTTCCTCAACCGCATCGACGACGTGATCGTCTTCCACAAGCTGACCAAGGAAGAGATCAAGACGATCGTCGACCTGCTGCTGCGGCGCATCCGGTCCTCGCTGGCCGAGCGCGACCTGCAGCTGGAGCTGACCGAGTCGGCCGAGGACTTCCTCGTCGAGAAGGGCTGGGACCCGGCGATGGGCGCCCGCCCGCTGCGCCGGGCGATCCAGCGCTACATCGAGGACCCGCTGGCCGACTTCGTGCTCCGCGCGGAGCTCACGCCCGGCGGGACCGTGATGGTCGAGCCGGCGCCCGAGGGCTCCGAGGAAGAGGTCAAGCTCTCGGTCATCCAGCCGGAGAAGCCCACGCCGGTGCCGGTGGGCGGCCCCAAGGAGGAAGAGGAGCCGCACGCGGGCGACGACGAGCACGGCGCGCTGGACCAGCCGGCCGTGCCGCCGGCCGACCCGGAGTAGCCCGGACCCGCCAGAACCGCTTGTGCCCGGGGGGCGCCGAGAGGCGCCCCCCGGCACGTTTCGGGACCCCGGTCCTCGGGCGCCTCGTTGCGCCGGCACGCCCCTACGGGCCTCGCAGCCCCCGCAACAACCGCGCGAAGATCCCGCGCAGCGTCTCCTTGCCGGCGGCGTGCGACCCGTCGGCCACCGTGAGAACCGCGACCGACACGCGCTCCTCGCCGCGCTGCAACAGCGCCACCTGGTTGTCCACGCGGCCGGTGCCCGAGCCCCAGCCGCCCTTGAAGTACCTGGTCCAGCCCGGGAGGCTCACGCGACCGATCCCCCAGCGCTGCGAGGGGATTACCGTGCGCAGCAGCCGCATCGCGTAGGCGCGGTGCCGGGGCGGCACGAACCGGTCGATGTGCAGGAAGAAGCGCGTCTGGTCGCGCGCGGTGATCTGCGAGTTGCCCCAGATCGCGCCGCCCGGGACGAAGCGGGTCATGCCCGTGCGGTGCGCGAGGCGGACGAGCGCGGCGTCGCCGATCCGGTTGCGGATGGTCGTCGCCGCGAAGTTGTCCGAGCGGCGGATCATCGGCGTCAGCAGCGCGCGCTCGGAGTGCCGGAGCGGCCGGTCGCGCACGTGGCGCAGGTAGGCCACGAGCAGCATCGCCTTCAGGACGCTGGCCGACGGGAACTGCTTGTCCACCCGCCATCCCCACAGCCGGTCGTCGGTGCGTACCGCGAAGGCGATGACCCCCGGGCGCGTGTGCGCGTAGGCCCGCGCGGCGGCGACGTCCGGCGCCCAGGCGGGCGGCGGGGCGAGCAGCGCCGCGGCCGCGGCGAGAACCGGCGCGATCATCGACTCGCCGTCAATAGGTTTCGCCCCATGCACAGGATTGTCGCTCTCACCGCGGCGGTGCTCGCCGTTTCCGCTGCGCCGGCCGCCGCGAAGGACTACGCGGCCACGGCCCGCAACATCCTCCCGGGAGGCCAGTACGGCGCGGTCCCGCCGCCGCCGGGCGCGGACACCCAGGCGCTGATGTACGACGCGCTCACACCGCTGTTCGACCACGTCACGGACGCCGACATCCAGAGCGACTTCAAGTCCGAGGGCTTCGGCGTCGGCCCGGACGGCCCGGCGCGCCGGGAAGCCGTTCCGCGCAAGGGCGTGACGATCCTGCGCGACAGGTTCAACGTCCCGCACATCACCGGCAAGACCCATGACGACGTCACCTGGGCGATGGGCTGGGTGACCGAGGAGGACCGCGGGCTGCTGCTCGCCCAGGCGCGCTATCCGGCCCGGCTGGCCGCCATCGACGCGCCCAACGTCGACGCGTTCGGGCTCGTGGTGAATCTGAAGAGCTACACGCCGACCCGGCAGGTCGACCGGATCATCGAGCGCAACGAGCTGCGCTCGCTGCGCCGCGCCGGCCGGGCGGGCCGGTCGCTGCTGCACGACGTCGACGTCTACGTGCGCGGCCTGAACGCGCGGCTGGACTTCACCCACAGTACGGACAAGCCGTTCACCCGCGTCGACGTGTTCGCCGCCAACGCGCTCGGCGGTCAGATCTTCGGCCAGGGCGGCGGCGACGAGATCGGCCGGGCGGAGTTCCTCTCGGCCGAGACCGAGCGGCTCGGAGCGAAGACGGCCGGGCAGGAGTTCGACGACGTCTCCGAGTTCAACGACCCCGACTCGCCCACGACGCTGAGCAAGCGGTTCCCCTACGAGCGCATCGGCAACGGCAAGGGCAACGTGGCGATCGACGCCGGCTCGGTCCGGCGGACGGGGCTGAGCGGCCTCGACCGCGCGCCGGTCAGCGCGCACCCGCGCTGGGCGAGCAACTTCCTCATCGTCGGCGCCAAGCGCTCGGCCACCCACCACCCGCTGTTCGTGGCCGGCCCGCAGATCGGCTACACGTACCCGCAGCTGACGATGGAGGCCGACGTCAAGGGCCCGGGCTACCAGGCGCGCGGCGCGACGGCGCCGGGCTGGCCGGGGACGATCCTCATCGGCCGCGGGCCGGACTTCGCCTGGAGCCTCACCTCGGCCGGCTCGGACCTCATCGACACGTTCGCCGAGACGCTGTGCGGCGGCTCGCGCATCCGCTACCGCTACAAGGGCAAGTGCCGCCGGATGGGCCGCGTGGACGCCGGCGTGGTCAAGGGCTCCGGGCGGATCGTCTACAACACCACCGTCCACGGCCCGGTGGTGGCCTACGCGCGCTCGCACGGCAAGCTGATCGCGCTCTCGCGCAAGCGGGCGAGCTTCGGCCGCGACATCCTCTGGCAGCTGCCGTTCCGCGACATGACGCTCGGCAAGGTGCGGGGCACCAAGTCGTTCTTCAAGTCGATCGCGCGGTCGCCGTTCACGTTCAACGTCGGCTACGCGGACGACCGCGACATCGCCATGTACTCCGCCGGCCGGCTGCCGCTCCGCGACCCGCGGGTGGACCCGCGGCTGCCCACCAACGGCAACGGCCACTACGAGTGGCGCGGCTTCCTGAAGGCGTCCAAGCACCCGCACCAGGTCAACCCGCCGAGCGGGCTGCTGGTCAACTGGAACAACCGCCCCGCGCCCGGCTGGGCGGCGGCCGACGACAACTGGGCGCTGGGCTCCACGCAGCGCGTGCAGATGCTGCTCGCCGGGCTGAACAAGGTGCGCACCGAGACGTTCCCGACCGTCGTCTCAGCCATGAACGCAGCGGCGACGACCGACCTGCGCAACGTCGTCCTCACGCCCGTCCTCACCCGGCTGATCGGGGCGACCACGGCGCCGGACGCGCGCGCCCGGCGGATGCTCGAGCTGCTGCAGGCCTGGCTGGCCAACGGCTCCAGCCGGCTCGACCGCGACCTCGACGGCCGGATCGACGCGGGCGCCGCGCCGGCCATCTGGGACGCGCTGTACCCGCGGCTGTTCGCCGCGGCGATGCCGGTGCCGGGCCTGGCCGGCGTCGTCGGCACCGACGCGGGCCCGGCGAGCGACTTCAGCGACGGCGGCTTCTGGTACCTCGACAAGGACCTGCGGCGGCTGGCCGGCGCCTCCGGCCTGAAGCGCCCCTACCACCTGCGCTACTGCGGCGGGGGCGTGGCCGCGGCCTGCGTGGCCGCGATCTGGGGCGCGTTCGGCGCGGCGGCGAACGACCTGCAGGCCGCCCAGGGCACGGCCGACCCGGATGCCTGGACGGCCGACGCGACGAAGGAGCGCATCCACTTCCGTCCCGGGCTGCTCGCGACCACGATGCGCTTCACGAACCGCCCGAGCGGGATCCAGCAGGTGATCTCGTTCTCCGGCCACCGGCCGCATCGCCGGTAGCTGAGGCATAACGCTCGAGAGGCCCGCCATTCGGCGGGCCTCTCAAGTCGTTTGGGCGGATGGCCGGGGGTCAGTCGGCATCCGCCTCGCGGCACCGGTGGAGGGTGAACCGGTGCACTGGGAGGAGGGGACCGCGGGTCAGACGATCCCATGTGTGCAGGTGGGAGAGCCGCCGAGCCATTTGCCGGCTCTCCGCTATGTGGTCCGACTTCCGTGTCGCGCGGCCCGGAGGGGTCCGTTCCGTCAGCCGCTGAGCAAATGATGCGCTTGTTCGCTTGATGAAACCTTGGAGAAACCTTGGCGAGCCGATAGGGTCCGGAACGACCGTGGGTCAAGGGTGGGACATCCGGCTCTGCGGGCCGGTTTTGGTCGAAGCGGAGGGTCAGCGACTGGATTCCGGTCTTCCGGGGCGGCAGGGCCGCCTCCTCTTCGCCTACCTGGTGGTCAATCGCGCCCGCGGCTGCCCGCGCGACGAGCTGATCGACGTGCTCTGGCCAGAGGGCCCGCCGGCCGCGGCGGACTCTGCGCTGAGCGCCCTGCTCTCCAAGCTGCGCCGCGCGCTGGGCGAGGGCGTCCTGCTCGGCCGCGGCGAGCTGCGCCTGCGCCTCGACGGCGACGTCGCCGTCGACATCGAGCGCTCGGCGGCGGCGATCCTCGAGTCCGAGGCGGCGCTGGAGGCCGGCGATCCCGGCCTGGCCGCCGAGCGCGCCCGCGACGCGCTCGCCACCGACCTGCAGACGTTCCTGCCCGACGCCGAGGGCGGCTGGGCGGCCGAGCAGCGGCGCGAGCTGGACACGATCCGCCTGCGCGCGCTGGAGACGCTCGCCGAGGCGGGGCTGCGCTCCGGCGGGCGCGAGCTGGGCGCGGCCGAGCAGGCCGCCCGGGCGGCGATCGCCGCCGCGCCGTTCCGCGAGTCCTCGCACCGGCTGCTGATGGAGGTCCACGAGGCGGCCGGCAACCCCGCGGAGGCGCTGCGCTCGTTCGAGGAGCTGCGCTCGCTGCTGCGCGAGGAGCTCGGCACGACGCCCGGCCCGGCCGCGATGGCCGTGTTCGAGCGCGTCCTGCGCGGCGAGCCGCCGCCCGTCCGGCGCACCGCCGCCCCCGTGGCGCCCGTCCGGGTGGGCGGCGGCTTCAAGGCCGCGCCCTGGCCCGCGCCGCTGGCGGCGGCGGCCGACCGCCACCCGCTCGTCGGCCGCGGCGTCGAGCTCGCCTACCTCGCCCGCTGCTGGCGCGAGGCGGCCGACGGCCAGCGCGCGCTCGTCCTGCTCGCCGGCGACGCGGGGATCGGCAAGACCCGCACGGCGGCCGAGCTGGCCGCGCGGGCGCACGAGGACGGCGCGGTCGTGCTGTACGGGCGCTTCGACGAGGAGACGCTCACGCCCTATCAGCCGGTGGTCGAGATGCTGCGCGGCTGGTCGGCCGGCGCGCCGCTGGACGGGCTGCGCGAGCGCCTGGGCGTGCGGGCGGCCGAGCTGGCGAACCTGCTGCCAGAGTTCGGCCCGCCGCCCGCCGACCACGCCAACGGCACCGGTCTGAGCGGCCCGGAGGCCGACGCACAGCGGTTCCGCTTCTTCGACGCCGTGGCGGCGCTGGTGGGCGAGATCGGCGCCGAGACGCCGGTCGTACTCGTGTTCGACGACCTCCAGTGGGCCGACCGCCCGACGCTGCAGCTGCTGCGCCACCTGGTGCGCGCGCCCGCGCCCACGGCGCTGTTCGTCGGCACCTACCGCGAGAGCGAGGTGTCGGACCGCCATCCGCTGCACGAGCTGATCGGCGACCTCCGGCGCGAGGGCACGCTGCGCCGGCTCGAGCTCTCCGGGCTGGCCGAGGGCGAGGTGGGCGAGCTCGTGGCCGAGCTGGCCGCCGCCCCGGCCTCGCCGCCGTTCGTGCGCGCGCTGCACGGCGAGACGGAGGGCAACCCGTTCTTCATCGAGGAGGTCGTGCGGCACATCCGCGAGACGGCGGGCGCGCTGTCGGAGGAGATGGCGCTCGAGGAGGCCGGGGTCCCCGAGGGCGTCCGCGAGGTCACCGCGCGGCGGCTGCGGCGCCTGAGCGAGCCGACCCGGGCCGTGCTGCTGGTGGCGTCGGTGATCGGCCGCGAGTTCGACTACGACATCCTCGAGTCGGTCGTCAGCCAGTCGGCGGACGAGCTGGTCGAGGCGCTCGAGGAGGGCGTCGAGGCGCGCGTGCTGCGCGAGGCCGGCCACGTCGGGCGCTACGCGTTCACCCACACGCTGGTGCGGGCGACGCTCTACGACTCGATCTCGCAGCTGCGGCGGGCGCGGCTGCACGGCCGGGTGGGCGAGTCGCTGGTGCGCCTGCGCGGCGGCGACCTCGACCCGCACCTGGCCATGCTCGCCCACCACTTCGCCCAGGCGGCGCCGGTCGAGCGCCCGGACCGGGCGATCGACTTCGCGCTCGCCGCCGCCCGGCGGGCCGACCGGCTGCTGGCCTGGGAGGAGGCCGCCCAGCACTACCGGGCGGCGCTGCGGGCGCGCGAGCTGGCCGGCGCGGTGGACGACCACGTGCGCGCGGAGCTCCTCTTGGCCCTGGGCGCCTCCGAGGACCGGGCGGGGATGGAGGAGGAGGCGCGCGGCTCGTTCCAGGCGGCGATCCGCACGGCCCGGCAATTGCAGGATCCGGTGCTGCTCGCGCGGGGCGCGCTCGGCGTGGCCGGACCGTGGTCGATGCTCAGCCGCTCCGATCCGTCGCGGGTCGCGCTGCTCGACGAGGCGCTGATGGGGCTGCCGGACGAGGACTCGCCGCTGCGCGCGCGGATGCTCGCCCGCATGTCGCTCGAGCTCTACTACGCCGGCGAGCCCGAGCTGCGGATGGGGCTGGCCGAGGAGGCGGTCCAGGTGGCCCGCCGGATCGGCGACCCGCGCACGCTGGCCAGCTGCCTCGACGCCCGCCACTACGCGCTGTGGCGGCCGGAGAACGTGGAGGAGCGCCTCGAGGTGGCGGCCGAGCTGCGCGGCGTGGCCGAGCAGACCGGCGACCCCGAGCTCGAGCTGCACGGCGCGGCCTGGACGATCATCGACCTGATGGAGCTCGGCGACATCCAGGGCGTCGACGTCCAGATCGCCGCCGCGTCCAAGCTCGCGGAGGCGCTGCACCGGCCGATCTGGCTGTGGTGGACGTCGCTGTTCCGCGGCGCCCGCGCGCAGCTGGCCGGCGAGTTCGACGAGGCCGAGCGGATCGCCCAGGAGACCCTGGCGATCGGCCAGCAGGGCCAGGCCGAGAACGCGCTGCACTACTACGCGCAGGCGATGTTCAACATCCGCCGCGAGCAGGGACGGCTGGCCGAGGTCGAGGGCGCGGTGCGCGGGTTCATCGAGCTCTATCCGAACATCCCGGCCTGGCGGAGCGCGCTGGCGCTGCTGCTCGTCGAGCTCGGCCGGGGGGACGAGGCGCGGGCCGAGTTCGAG
>JAICUS010000520.1 GCA_025935735.1 Solirubrobacteraceae bacterium
GCCGGGCGGGCGGCCCGGATGCGGCCGATCGACGCGCTGAGGTTCGAGTGAGCGAGCCGGACGCCATCCCGCTGCGCCCTCGCGCCCGGACGTTCACGCCCGTGCGCGTGCTGCTGGCCTGCGTGCTGCTGCTGGCGGTCGGGTTCATCGGCGGCGTGGAGGTGCAGAAGCGTTCGGGGTCCGGATCCACGGCGGGCGCGCGCGGGTTCGCGGGCCGGTTCGCCGCGGGCGGCGCGCGGCCCCAGGCGACGGGCGGCGGCGGCACCGTCGGCCAGGTGGCGAACGTGCACGGCAAGACGCTGTACGTCACCGGCAGCGACGGAGCCACGGTGAAGGTGCGCACGAACGCGAACACCAAGGTGACGCGCTCGGCGGTGAGCCACGTCCGGTCCATCCATCCGGGCGACACGGTGATCGTCCAGGGCGCGAGCGCGGGCAACGGGACCGTGCGCGCGTCGCGCGTCACCGCCACGGCGAGCAACGCCGGCGGCTTCGGCGGCTAGACACGAAAGGACACGCATGAGCGACCAGGTCCAGCACGAGGAGGAGTTCGAGGAGGTCTCGCTCGGCCGCTACGTGGCGATCGGGGCGGTCGTCGCCGTCGTCGTGGGTGTCGCCGCGTTCTTCGCCGGCCAGGCGTCCGGCAGCTCGAGCGGGCCGGCGACCCTGGCCGCCGCCGTCTCGCAGGCCCAGGCCGGCAAGCTGCCGTGCGGCGCGACCCCGCAGGCCTCGCCGCAGCCGGGGACGGGGCGGCCGAACGCGGGCTTCCTCGTGACCGCGGTGTGCGACCGCAACGGCCGGACGGGCTTCCAGCGGCCCGGCGGGGCGGGCGGCTTCTTCCGCGGCGGGCCGGGCGGGGTGGCCGGCCGGCTGACCGCGGTGCACGGCTCGACCCTCAGCATCCAGGACGGCCAGGGCACGCGGAAGGTGCGGCTCGTCCCGGCGACGTCCGTCCGGCGCTACACGTCCGGCTCGTTGAGCGACCTCGAGCCGGGCGACCGGGTGGTCATCTCCGGCACGGGCGTGAATAGGACGGTCACCGTCCTGCCGTCGGCTTCCGGTCAGTAGTTCATCCTGCCCGGCATGCCGGGCATCCGGGCGACGAACACGGCGGGCTACGAGGCGCCGATCGGCCTGACCGCGGACCCGGTCGTCTTCACGCTGCTCGACGGCGCGCTGTGCGTGCTGCTCGCCCGCCGGCTCGAGGAGCCCCAGCGCGGCATGTTCGCCCTGCCGGGCGGGTTCGTCGGCGCGCGCGAGTCGCCCGAGCAGACGGCCGAGCGCAAGCTGCGCGAGAAGACCGGCGTCGGCTCGGTGCACCTCGAGCAGCTGCGCACGTACGCGGATCCCGCGCGCGACCCGCGCGGCTGGCTGCCCTCGATCGCGTTCATGGCGCTGGTCCGGCCGGAGACGCTGCCCGAGGACCGCCCGGCCGAGCGCGACGCTTCCTGGCATCCGCTGGCGGGGCTGCCCGATCTGGCGCTCGACCACGCGCGGATCGTCGACGACGGGCTGTGGCGGCTGCACGCGCGGGTCGCCGACAAGGCGTGGTTCGTGCGTATCGCCGTGGGGCTGCTGACGGAGCCGTTCACGCTGCGCGACGCCCAGCAGCTCTACGAGGCGCTGCGGGGCGAGGAGGTCGACGCGGCCAACTTCCGCCGCGACGTTCGCGCCACCGGGCAGCTCGTCGACACCGGCGAGCTGCGCTCGGAGGGCCCGGGCCGCCCGGGCCACCTGTACCGCCGCGCCGCGTTTCGCTGACGCCGCGTCACCAAGGTTCGCCCAAGGGAGCGCCAAGGCGCCTCGGCTTTGATCCGCGCTTCACACATGGGTCAGCACCAGGAGGACAGCGCAGTGAACATCGGGATCGGGTCCATACGCTCCACCGCCGTCAAGGCCGCGCTCGGCGCGATCCTGGCCCTGGGCCTGCTGGCCGGCCCGGCGTTCGCGACGACCTTGAGCGTCACGCCGTCCATCCAGGGCTCGGGTCGCGTGGCCGACGCCGCTGCTCCGTACACCTGCACGTTCGCCGGCGTCCACGACACCGATGTGAACTCGACGCCCTGCACGACGAGCGCGGGGTACGCCGGGTCGCGCCTCAACTGCACGATCTCGCGGATCTGCCTCATCATCCCGCTCAACCAGCTCAACCTGACCGCCACGCCGGCGACCGGCTGGGAGTTCACCGGCTGGTCCGGCACCGGCTGCTCCGGCACGAGCCCGGTGTGCGCGATGTCGGTCTTCGCGCTCGCCTCCGACCCGGCCTCCCAGTCGTTCGCGCCCCGCGCGATCTTCCGCGAGATCGTCAACACCGACGTGACGTCACCGACCGTCTCCAACGGCGGGATCACCAACCACGCGGACGTCACGCTCAACTACGCGTCGTTCCTCGGCACCTCGTTCATCTGCTCGCTCGACGGCGCGAGCAAGGCCTGCGCGATCCAGCCAGACCACAGCGGCTCGAGCACCTTCACCGGCCTCCCCGACGGCGCCCACACGTTCACGATCTCCGCCAAGAACGCCGCGGGCAACATCGGCGACGCCAAGACCTACACCTGGACCGTCGACACCGTCGCGCCCACCGCGAGCTTCGACACGAGCACCGGCCCCGGCGAGGGCGCGCTGCAGACCATCAGCTCCGAGACGTTCTCGTTCGGCTCCTCCGAGCCCACCGGCGCGACGTTCCAGTGCTCGCTCGACGGCGCCGCGTTCGCCGCCTGCACGAGCCCCGACGCGCTGACGGGCCTTGCCGCCGGCCAGCACGCCTTCAGCGTCCGCGCCATCGACGCCGCGGGCAACGTCTCCGCCCCGATCACCCGCCACTGGACCCTCGCCACCCCGGACGACGACGCGGACGGCTTCAACGCCAACGTCGACTGCAACGACCACAACCCCGCCATCCACCCGGGCGCCACCGACATCCCGGGCAACGGCATCGACGAGAACTGCGACGGCGCCGACGCCCACACCCCGGTGGTCAGCGGCTCGCCGTCCCAGATCCAGGTCGTGCTCGCCTTCGGCTTCAAGGCCTCCAAGCACGCCACCCGATTCACCAAGCTCCAGATCAAGAACATCCCGTTCGGCGCCACCGTCCACGTCACGTGCCACGGCCACGGCTGCCCCAAGCGGTTGAAGGGCAAGGGCTTCACCAAGAAGCACGCCTTCGGCACCGTCGACCTCAAGAAGCTCGTCCGCAAGCCCCTGCGCCCGGGCGCCACCATCACCGCCGTCGTCTCCAAGCGGGGCGCCATCAACGCCGTCAAGATCCTCAAGATCCGCGCGGCCAAGGCCCCCACGGTCGCGACCCGCTGCCGGCCCCCGGGAGCCAAGAAGCCCGTCTCCTGCTGACCCCGCCCGCACCTTAGTATTGGCCGGCGATGGCTGACGCGTCCAAGCAGATCGACGACCGGATCTCCGAACTCGGCGACTGGCGCGGCGACGTGCTCGCCAAGGTCCGAGCGATCATCCACGCCGCCGACCCCGAGGTCACCGAGGAGTGGAAGTGGGCCAAGGCCACCAACCCCGGCACCCCGGTCTGGTCGCACGACGGTGACATCTGCACCGGCGAGGCCTACAAGAACGTGGTGAAGCTCACGTTCTTCAAGGGCGCATCTCTGGACGATCCTGCGGGCCTGTTCAACTCCAGCCTCGAGGGCAAGGTACGCCGGGCCATCGACATCAAAGAGGACGACGACCTCAACGAATCCGCCCTCGCGGACCTCGTCCGCGAGGCGGTAGCGCTGAACCAGCAGGGCAAGAAACGCTGATCCCGCCGCGCACCCGCGGTCTAAGCTCCCCGCCCAGGCCCCTGTAGCTCAGCTGGATAGAGCAGCGGACTTCTAATCCGCAGGTCGCAGGTTCGAATCCTGCCGGGGGCGCTTCGATTTGCCCTGCAAATCGCGGTTCTTTGGTGAGCGGTTGTTCGACGCGGACCGAAGGAGTCCCAAAAAGGTCCCGAACACCCGGCTCCCAGGGGGGCAGAATCCGCAGGTTCGGGCCTAAGGCCGGGCATGGCAGACCACCCAGTCTCAGGCCACGTCTTCCGCTTCGAGGGGCAGCGCCGCCCGGTCTGGCGAGCCAAGTACCGCCTGCCTGACGGCCGCCAGGTCAAGAAGACGCTCGGCCCGGCCTGGACGGCCCGCGGCCGTCCACCCGCCGGCTACTTCACCAAGCGCACGGCGGAAGCGTGGCTCCGCAAGACGTTGGTCGAGGCTGCCGCCGGAACGCTGCCCGGGATGGTCCGAACTGGCGCCAGGGTCGCCGACGCGTGCGACGAGTACCTCCGCTACATCGAGCAAGACCGCCAGCGCAAGCCCTCCACGCTGCGCGACTACGACTCGATCTTCCGCAACCACGTCCTGCCGCATCTCGGCTCGA
>JAICUS010000514.1 GCA_025935735.1 Solirubrobacteraceae bacterium
CCCTTCTTCGCCTTCACGGCCTCCGTGAGCTTCGGGACGATCTTGTTCAGGTCGCCCACGATGCCGAGGTCGGAGAACTCGAAGATCGGGGCGTTGGAGTCCTTGTTGATGGCCACGATGTTCTCCGAGGCCTGCATGCCCACCTTGTGCTGGATCGCGCCCGAGATGCCCGCGGCGAGATAGAGCTTCGGCGCCACGGTCTTGCCGGTCTGGCCGATCTGGGCCGAGTACGGCCACCAGCCGGCGTCCACCACCGCGCGGGTCGCGGCGACGGCGCCGCCGAGCGCGCCGGCCAGCTGCTCGAGCGCCTCGAAGCCCTCGGCCTTGCCCAGCCCGCGGCCGCCGGCCACCAGGATGTCGGCGTCCTCGATGTTCACGTCGGCGCCGCGCTGCTCGCCGCGCTGGACCATCTTGGCCTTCAGCGAGTGCGGGCGGAAGTCGACGTCCACGGTCTCGACGTTCGCCGCGCCGGAGCCCGACTCCGCCACCTCGAACGCGTTCAGCCGGCCGATGATCACGCCCACCTTGGAGCGGTAGTGAACGCTCGAGATCCGCGAGTCCTTGAGGATCGGCCGCTCGGCCACGAGCTTGCCGTCCTCCACCCGGACGTTGGTGACCTCCATGCACACGCCGGCGTCCAGCCGCGCGGCCAGCCCGGCACCGATCTCGAACCCGAGCAGGCCGCCGCCGAACAGGGCGTACTCGTGGCCGCCCGACTCGATCACCTGCGCCATCGCGTCGACCACCGGCTGCGCGAGCCCCTCGGGGCCCTCGACCTTGAACACCTTCGTCGCGCCGTAGGCGCCGAGCTGCGCCGCCAGGTCGTCGCCCACGCCCTCGCCGATCACGATCGCGTGGCACTCGGTCCCCAGATCCTTCGCCAGCCGCGCGCCCTCGGACACCGCGCCGAGCGAGTTCTTGTTGAAGGCGCCCTCGTAATGGAGCGCGTACACCAGGATCCCGCTCATGCCAGGAGCTTCCTCTCGTCCAGCCACGCCACGATCTTCTCGACCGTCTCGTTGGTGTCCTCGTCCTCGATGATCTGGCCCGCCGCCTTCTCGGGCGGCGCGGCGAAGTCGGCGCAGTGGGCGCGGGCGTTGTCGTAGCCGACGCGGTCGGCCTCGATGCCCACGTCGCCGGTCGCCTTGGTCTCCAGCGGCTTCTTCTTGGCGCCCATGATCGCCTTCAGCGACGGGTAGCGCGGCTCGTTGATCGCGTCGCCCACGCTGATCACCGCCGGCAGCTCGACCTGCACGGTGTCGTAGCCGTACTCGGCCTGGCGCTCGCAGCGCAGCCCACCGTCGGCCACGTCGATCTTGATCACCTGCGTCAGCGAGGGCATCCCGAGGTGGTCGGCCACCACGGCGCCGATCGTGTAGCACTCGCCGTCGTCGGACTGCTGGCCCAGCAGGACCAGGTCGGGCGACTCGGCCTCGAGCACGCGCGCGAGCGCATAGCCCGTGCCGTTGACGTCGGAGCCGGCCAGCGCGTCGTCGGTGAGGTGCACCGAGCGGTCGGCGCCCAGCGACACGGCCTTGTGCAGCGCGCGGACCGCGGTCTCCGGGCCCATCGTGACCGCCACGACCTCCTCGACCTCGATCGCGCCGCCCTCCTTGAGCTGCATCGCGGCCTCGATGGCGTGCGTGTCGAACGGGTTGAGGTTCTTCTCCCCGCTGCGGTCCAGGCGCCCCGTCGACGGATTGATGCGCTTCTCGACGGCGGCGTCCGGCACCTCTTTGACCAGGACGCAGATCTTCACAAGGTCACTCCTAAGCCGGTTTGAGCGCGCATCCTAGCGCGTTGACTGACGAGTCAATCTAGGGAGTTACAGACTTCGAGATGAAGTCGATGATCGCCTGGGTGGGCGCCCCGGGCGTGAACACCTCGGCCACGCCCAGCTCCTTGAGCTTCGGGATGTCCTGGTTGGGGATCGTTCCGCCGACGGTCACCACGACGTCCTCGGCCTCCTGCGCGCGCAGCAGCTCGATCACCTTCGGGACGAGCGTCATGTGCGCACCCGAGAGGATCGACAGCCCGACCGCGTCGGCGTCCTCCTGCAGCACCGTCTCCACGATCTGCTCGGGCGTCTGGTGCAGGCCCGTGTAGATGACCTCCATCCCCGCGTCGCGCAGCGCCCGGGCGATGATCTTCGCCCCGCGGTCGTGGCCGTCGAGGCCGGGCTTGGCCACGACCACGCGGATCCTGCGGCCCGAGGTCGCCATGGCCCGCAGCCTACCCGCTCATGCGAAGCTCCGACGGGTGCCGGACCCCGACGACGAGCTGCTGGAGGCCTTCGAGGCCGTGGCGCGCACCGCGCCGCCCGGGGCGGCGCTCGACCGCCTCGGGGCACTGGTCCGCGCGCAGGCCGGCGCCGAGGCGCGCCGGCGGGCGCTGCTCGACGTCGCGTTCGACTCGGTGATCACCATGGGCGCCGACGGCCGCGTGGTGGACGTCAACCGGGCGGCCGAGAAGACGTTCGGCTACGCCCGCGAGGAGATGGTCGGGCGCCTCGTGGCCGACCTGGTCATCCCGCCCGCCCTGCGCGAGGCGCACCGCCGCGGGCTGGCCCGCCACCTGGAGCGCGGCGGCGGGCCGATCGTCGGCCGCCGGGTCGAGGTGACCGCGGTCCGCGCGGACGGCTCGGAGCTTCCCGTCGAGCTCGTGGTCACCCGGCCGGAGACGCTCGGGCCGCCGCTGTTCTACGGCTACCTGCGCGACGTCACGTCCCGCCACCGCGCCGAGGCGGCGCTGCACCAGCTGGCCGACGAGCAGGCCGCGCTGCGCCGGGTGGCCACGGCGGTGGCGGCGGAGAGCGACCCGGCGGCGCTGTTCGGGATCGTCAGCGAGGAGCTGGGGCGGCTGCTGGAGGCCGAGCGGGCGCATATGTTCCGCTTCGACCCCGACGGCCGCGCGGGCACGATCATGGGCGGCTGGGCGCTGGGCTCCGAGCACCGGCTGCCGGTCGGGCTGCACGTGCCGGTGGACGGCGACACGGCGATGGCCCGCATCTGGGCGACCGGCGCGCCCGTGCGGATCGACGACTACACGCCGGTGATGGGCGCGGCCGCGGACGTGATCCGCGAGGTCGGCGTGGGCGCGGTCGTCGCCTCGCCGATCATGCTCGGCGGACGCCTGTGGGGCGCGGTGGTCGTCTCCAACGTCACGCCGCGCCCGTTCCCGCCGGGCGTCGAGCAGCGGATCGCCGACTTCGCCGAGCTGGCCGCCCAGGCGCTGGCCAACGCCCACGCGCGCGAGCAGCTGGCCGCGTCGCGCGCCCGCATCGTCGAGGCCGGCGACGCCGAGCGCCGGCGGCTGGAGCGCAACCTGCACGACGGCGCGCAGCAGCGGCTCGTCTCGCTGTCGCTGATGCTGCGGCTGGCCGGCCGCCAGGTCAAGGACGACCCGGAGGCGTCGGCGTTCCTCCAGCGCGCGGGCGACGAGCTCGCGCAGGCGCTGCAGGAGCTGCGCGAGCTGGCGCGCGGCATCCACCCGGCCGTGCTGACCGAGCGCGGGCTCGCCCCGGCGCTGCAGGCGCTGGCCGCGCGGGCGCCGCTACCGGTGGAGCTCGCGGTGCCGGAGGAGCGGCTCCCCGCGCCGGTCGAGGCGGCCGCCTACTACCTCGTCTCGGAGGCGCTGGCCAACGTGGCCAAGCACGCCCGGGCGACGGTGGTGCGCGTCGGGGTGGAGCGCACCGACGGCCGCGCCCGCGTGGCGGTGGCCGACGACGGCGTGGGCGGCGCGGACGCGGCCGGCGGCAGCGGGCTGCGCGGGCTGGCCGACCGCGTCGAGGCGCTGGGCGGCCGGCTGGCCATCGACAGCCCGCCCGGCCGGGGGACGGCGCTCGTGGCCGAGATCCCGCTGCGCTGATAGCTTCGCCGGCGTGTACGCCGTCCCGGTCCAGACGGTCTTCCGCGGCCAGACCGCGCAGCACCGCTCGGCCTCCGTGCTCGTGGCGGCCGACGGCACGGTGACGCGGATCCGCGTCCGCTACAGCGCGCGCTGCCGCCGGCGCGGCTACCGCTTCCCGAACACGATGGAGGTCGTGCCGCCGTTCACGTCGGCCACGCCGGATGCGGTGAGCGAGCGCCTGACCCTGCACGAGCCGCTGGCCGGCGGCGGGCACACGACGCAGACGGTGGCGATCGACGCCGCCCGGGTCTCTGA
Source organism: Solirubrobacteraceae bacterium (assembly GCA_025935735.1). The sequence goes on from JAICUS010000514.1 coordinate 4,165, forward strand.
CACGCTGTGGCGCGGGACGTTCTCCACCACGGCGATCCTGGTCAAGAAGCACGAGTGGCTCGACACGTGCCGCCTCGAGCACGTGACCTGGAAGGCCCGCCTCATCTCATAGCGTCGCCGAGCAGCGCGCGGGCGATCACCAGCCGCTGGATCTCGCTCGTGCCCTCGTAGATCTCGGTGACCTTGGCGTCGCGGTAATAGCGCTCGACCGGGAACTCCTTGGTGTAGCCGTAGCCGCCGAGGATCTGGATCGCCTCGCCGGTCTGCCGGCGGGCGA
>JAICUS010000753.1 GCA_025935735.1 Solirubrobacteraceae bacterium
CGAGGACCCGGAGGCTCAGCTGGAGCGCTGCCGCGAGGCGCTGCACTCCGAGGCGGACCTGGCGGCCGCGCACGACCTCGACGGCTTCGTCGCCGCGATCGAGGCCCGAATCCGCGAGGGCGTCGGCGCCGACGCGGAGTCGATGATCCAGGCCGCGCCGCCCGATCAGCTCTACCAGGGGCTGGACCGCTGGCGGCGCAAGGCCGCCATGTAACGGAGGTATCGCATGCTGCTCGAAGGACGGCGGGCGCTGGTGACCGGCGGCAACACCGGGATCGGCAGGGCGAGCGCGCAGCGCATGGCGGCCGAGGGCGCCGGCGTGTGCATCAACTACTACGCGGACGAGGAGGCCGAGCAGGCGGAGCAGCTCGCGCACGAGCTGCGGTCCGCGGGCGCGCCGAAGGCGATCGCCGTCCAGGGCGACGTCGGCTCCGAGGACGACGTCAAGCGCCTCGTGTCCACCGCCCGCGAGCAGCTCGGTGGGCTGGACCTGCTGCTCAACAACGCCGGCATCGAGAAGCAGATCCCGCTGCTGGAGATGGAGCTGAGCGCCTGGGAGGCCGTGATCCGCACGAACCTCACGGGCACCTTCCTCTGCCTGCGCGAGGCCGGGAAGGTGATGGCCGAGGCGGGCGGCGGCGTGGTGGTCAATATGTCGAGCGTCCACGAGTTCATCCCGTGGCCGGGCTTCGCGCACTACTGCGCCAGCAAGGGCGCGATCAAGCTGCTGATGGAGACCGCCGCGCGCGAGCTCGCGCCCAAGAAGATCCGCCTGGTGAACATCGCCCCGGGCGCGATCGTCACGCCGATCAACCAGTTCGTGCTCGACGACCCCGAGCAGAAGCACGCGGTCGAGTCGGAGATCCCGCTCGCGCGCATGGGCGACCCGGACGAGATCGCCGCCGCGGTCGTCTGGGCGGCCAGCGAGCAGGCGAGCTACGTCACCGGGACGACGATCGTCGTCGACGGCGGCATGTCCCTCTACCCCAAGTTCGTCTAGACGGTGTCGCCCTCCTGGGGCGCGCCCGTGATGACCGTCGGCTCCTCGCCGATGCCGCCCTCGATCACCAGGTCGGCCCAGGTGTAGAGCACCGGCACCTGGTAGCAGCCCTGGTAGATCGTCCGGAAGTCCGAGAACTCGCGGCCGTACCAGTACGCCTCGAAGTCCGCCTTCTCCGCGAACGTCGCGGTCTGGAGGAACTTGTACATGTCGTCCCGGTTGCGGTAGACGAGGTAGTGCGTGGCGCCGTAGCGCAGCGCCACCGGCGCGATCTCCCGCACGGCCGCCTCGAACTTCTCGCCTCGGAACACCGTGGCGTACCACGGGATCTGCACCACGCCGGCTGCCATGTCAGGCTCCCACCTCCGCCCGGATCGCCCCCGGGCCGTCCGCAGTCTTTCCCTGCCCCTCGGCGGACGCGCCCACCAGGATCGCCATCTTTCCGAAGTGCCGGTTCTCGTACATGAGCTGGTGGGCCTCGGCCACCTGGTCGAAGCCCAGCGTCCTCCAGAGTACGGGACGGACCTTCCCGGCCTCGATCAGCTCGTTCGCCCGGTGGCACTCCCAGGCGTTGGCGAAGTGCGAGCCGACGATCCGCTTCTGGCGCATCCACAGATACCGGACGTCGAAGTCCAGCACGTGCCCGCTCGTCGCGCCGCAGATCACCACGGTGCCGAACGGCTTGACCACCAGCACCGACGTGGGGAACGTGGCCCGCCCGACGTGCTCGAACACGATGTCGGGCGCGCCGCCCAGCTTCTCCACCACCGCATTGCAGAAGCGCCGCGACTCCTTGAAGCGCGCCTTCTCCTCCTCGGGGGTCTCCTCGCCGCGGCGCATCATCCCGGTGAAGTCGCTGCGGTCGAGGTAGTCGCAGGCCCCGAGCGCCTTGACCAGCTCGCCCTTCTCGGCGGATGAGACCACGCCGAGCGAGTCCGCGCCGGCCAGCGCGCACAGCTGGTGGGCGAACACGCCCAGGCCGCCGGCGCCGCCCCAGATGAGCACGCGGTGGCCCTCCTGCAGCCGCGCCTGGTCGACGAGCATGCGGTAGGCGGTGAAGAACGTCAGCCCGTAGGACGCGGCCTCCTCCCAGGCCAGCGCGGCCGGCTTGGGCAGCAGCTGCTGGGCCTGGACCTTGCAGAACTGGGCGAACGAGCCCCAGGTCGTCTCGTAGCCCCAGATGCGCTGCGACGGCGCGGCCAGCGGGTCCAGGCCGTGCACCTCCGGGTCCTCGTACGAAGCCTGGTTGCAGTGGATGACCACCTCGTCGCCGGGCTTCCAGCGGGTCACGCCCTCGCCCACCTTCCAGACCACCCCGGAGGCGTCCGAGCCGCCGATGTGGTGGTCCTCGGTGCGATGGCGGAACACCGAGATCGGCTTGCCCAGCGCCGCCCACACGTTGTTGAAGTTCACGCCCGCCGCCATCACCCGCACCGTGACCTCGAACGCGCCGGGCTGCGGTACCTCCATCTCCTCCAGCTGGAAGGCCTCGGTCGGCTCCCCCTCGC
>JAICUS010000028.1 GCA_025935735.1 Solirubrobacteraceae bacterium
CGCGAGGAGGTCTTCGGCCCGGTGCTCCCGATCTGGAAGGTGTCCGGCCTCGACGAGGCGATCGAGCGCGCGAACGACTCCGCGTTCGGCCTCGGCTCGTCGATCTGGACCCACGACCTCGACGCCGCCAGCTGGGCGGCCGAGCGCATCCAGGCCGGCTACACCTGGATCAACGCCCCGCAGCGGATCTTCGACGAGCTGCCCTTCGGCGGCTGGGGGGCGAGCGGCTTCGGCAAGGAGCACGGGATCGAGGCGCTCGACCACTACATGGAGTCCAAGTCGGTGGTGGTGCGGCGCAACCGCCCATGAGCGAGGAGCGCTTCAACGCCGGCACGCTGGTCGACCGCAACCTGGAGGCGGGACGGGGCGGGAAGACCGCGATCCGCTGCGCCGGCGAGGAGCTGACCTACGCCCAGCTGCACGACCGCGTCTGCCGCGCCGGCAACGCGCTGCGCGCGCTCGGCGTGGGCCGCGAGGACCGCGTGCTGATGATCCTCGACGACACGCCCGCGTTCCCGGCGCTCTTCCTGGGCGCGATGCGCATGGGCGCGGTGCCCGTCCCCGTGTCGTTCCTGGACACGCTGGACAACTTCCGGCACTACATCCGCGACTCCTACGCGCGCGTCGTCGTGGCCGAGGACGCCGTGCTCGAGCGCCTCGGCCCCCTGGACACCCACACCGTCGCCGCCTCCCAGCTCCCCGAGATCCTCGCGGAGCACCCCGGCGAGACGACGCCCGCCGACACCCACCGCGACGACATGGCGTTCTGGCTGTTCAGCGGCGGCTCGACCGGCTTCCCCAAGGGCGTCGTGCACCTGCACCACGACATCCCGTACACGTGCGAGACGTTCGCCAAGGAGATCCTGCAGATCGCCGAGGGCGACGTCACGTTCTCCTCGACCAAGCTCTACCACGCCTACGGGCTGGGCAACAACCTCACGTTCCCGTACTGGGTCGGCGCCACCACCGTCCTGCGCCCCGGCCGGCCGGACCCGAAGGGCCTGCTGGAGACGGCGCAGGCCCACAAGCCCACGCTGTTCTTCTCCGTGCCCACGCTGTACGGCGCCATGGTCAACCTGCCCGACGCCGCCGCGCACGACCTCAGCTCCGTGCGCATGTGCGTGTCGGCCGCCGAGCCGCTCGCCCCCGAGGTCCTGCGCCGCTGGCAGCGCTGCTTCTCCCTGGACATCATCGACGGCATCGGCTCGACCGAGATGCTGCACATCTACTGCTCCAACCGCCCCGGCGACGTCCACCCGGGCACGAGCGGCCGGCCCGTCGGAGGCTACGAGCTCGTGCTGCTCGACGAGCACCGCGCGCCCGTGGCCGAGGGCGAGGTGGGCAACCTCTACGTGCGCGGCGACAGCGCGCTGGCCCACTACTGGCACCAGCACGAGAAGACCAAGGCGGCGCTCCTCGGCGACCTGTTCTTCACCGGCGACCGCTACCGCGTCGACGAGGACGGCTGCTACGTCTACGAGGGCCGGGCCGACGACATGATCAAGGTCGGTGGCCTCTGGGCCTCGCCGATCGAGATCGAGAACGTGCTGGTCGAGCACCCGCGCGTGCTCGAGGCGGCCGCGGTGGGCGTCGACCACGGGTACACGACCCGGGTGAAGGCGTACGTTATATGTCGCGGCGCCGCCGGCGACGAAGCATTGGAGAAGGAGCTGCAGGAGTGGTGCAAGAGCCGCCTGCGCCGCTACGAGTACCCGCACTTCATCGACTTCGTGGACGAGCTGCCCAAGACGCCCACGGGCAAGATCCAGCGCTACAAGCTGCGGGAGCTCCAATGATCTACACCGCCCAGGAGCCGGCCGACTGGGCCGGGGTGGAGGCGACGCTGCTGGACGCGTTCCGCCGCTCGCAGGCGGCGGCGCGCGACGGCGAGCCGATCGTGTTCGTGCTCAACCAGGCCGACCTGCTCGGCCAGCGCAGCGTCCCCGGGGCGATCCTGGCCAACGCGCTGCTCAGCGGGATGCGCACGCTGGCCGCCGAGGGGCACAACGCCAACGCGGTGGCCGTGGGCGACGACGCGGACCCGGAGGACCTCCAGCACTGGCTCGACGCGCTGTGCGGCGGCCGGGGGGTCACCGGCGAGCTCGTCCACGTCCACGCCGCCCACGTGGGGAAGCTGCCGACATGACCGCGGTGATCACCGGCGCCGGCCGCGGCATCGGGCGGGCGATCGCCGAGCGCCTGCGCGCCGAGCACGACCTGGTGCTGGTCGACCTCGACCCCGGCGTGGAGGCGGTCGCGCAGGAGCTGGGCGGCCGCGCCGTGGTGTGCGACGTCACCGACCCGGCCGGCCGCGCGGAGATCGTCGCCGCCGCGGGCGCCGTGGACGTGCTGGTCAACAACGCGGGCATCACCCGGGACGCGCGGGTAGTGAAGATGGAGGAGGAGGCCTTCCTCGCCGTGATCCGCGTCAACCTGGGCGCCGCCTACGAGCTGACCGCCGCGCTGCGCGACCGCTTCGCCGACGGCGCGGCCGTGGTGTCGCTCGCCTCGCGCGCCTACCTGGGCAACTTCGGGCAGTTCAACTACTCCGCCTCCAAGGGCGGGCTGGTCGGCATGACCCGGGCGCTCGCGCTCCAGCTCGCGCCGCAGGTGCGGGTGAACGCCATCGCGCCCAGCCTGACCGCCAGCGAGATGACGAAGGCCATGCCGGAGAAGGTGCTCGACAAGATGATCGCGAGCATCCCGCTGGGCCGGATGGCCGAGCCCGCGGAGATCGCCGAGACGGTGGCCGCGCTGGCCTCGCCGGCGATGGCGTACGTGACGGGCCAGGTGGTGGTCGCCTGCGGCGGCCGCAGCCTCGCCCCCTGAAAGGAGACAGAGATGGTCGAGATGCTGATCGCGGGGGAGCGGACCGCCGGGGAGGCCTCCGAGGCCCTCGACGTCGTCGACCCCGCCACCGAGGAGACCCTCGAGTCGGTGCCGCGCGCGTCCGCCCAGGACGTCGACAGCGCCGTGAGCGCCGCCGACGCCGCGTTCGCCGAGTGGTCGCGCACCGACGCCGAGGACCGGGCGACCCTGCTGCGCAAGGCGATCGCGCTGATCGAGCGCGACCGCAAGGACCTGGTGACCTCGCTCGTGCACGAGCAGGGCAAGCCGGTCACCGAGGCGGGCGGCGAGGTCCACCACCTGCTGCACGGCCTCAACTACTACGCCGACCTCGCCACCAAGGTCCGCGGCTCCTATCAGGCGCTGCCGAGCGCGCTGAGCAAGGCCTACGGCATGGTGCTGCGCCGCCCGATGGGCGTGGTGGCGGCGATCGTCCCCAACAACTTCCCGCTCACCCTCCTCGGCACCAAGCTCGCGCCGGCGCTGATGGCCGGCAACACGGTCGTGGTCAAGCCCGCGGCCACGACGCCGCTGACCACGCTGAAGATCGCCGAGCTGCTGCTGGAGGCCGAGATCCCGCCCGGCGTGGTCAACGTGATCACCGGCCGCGGCTCCGAGGTCGGCGACGCGCTGGTCACCCATCCCAAGGTCCGCCGGGTGGCGTTCACCGGCTCGACCGCGGTCGGGCGCCACATCATGGGCCTGGCCGCGCCGCAGTTGAAGCGCATGACGATGGAGCTGGGCGGCTCGGACCCGGTGATCGTCTGCCCGGACGCCAACGTCAAGGCGGCCGCGCGCGGCATCGCCATCGGCCGCTTCTGGAACTGCGGCCAGATGTGCCTGGGCGGCAAGCGCGTGTACGTGTTCGACGAGGTCTACGACCAGCTGATGGAGGAGCTGGTCAAGACCGTGGGCAAGTACGAGCCCGGCCTGGGCTGGGAGAAGGCGGAGAAGCCGCGGATCCGCGTCGGCCCGCTGCACACGTCCGACGGCCGCGACGAGGTGATGGAGCAGCTCCAGGACGCGCTGGACGGCGGCGGCGAGCTGCTGCTGGGCGGCGACAAGCCCGAGGGCGCGGGCTACTTCATGGAGCCGACGATCGTGGGCAACCCGCCCGTCGACTCCCGCGTGGCCCGCGAGGAGACGTTCGGCCCGCTGCTGCCGGTGTGGCGCGTGAGCTCGCTCGACGAGGCGATCGAGCGCTCCAACGACTCGGAGTACGGGCTCGGCGCGAGCGTCTGGACCTACGACATCCGCACCGTCCACCGCGTGGCCAACGAGGTCGAGGCCGGCATGAAGTGGGTCAACCAGTTCCACTACGGCTACGACGAGCTGCCGTTCGGCGGCGTCAAGGCGTCGGGCTACGGCAAGGAGCACGGGATGGAGGGCCTGGACTACTACCTCGAGGACGTCCCGGTCGTCGTCGGGGGGCTCGAGTAGATGGCGGTCTCCTTCGCCGCCGAGGGCGCGGTCGGCTACATCACGCTCGACAAGCCGCCGGCCAACTCGTATGACCGCGAGTTCATGGACGAGATGGGCGCGGCGGTCGACGCCGCCGCGTCCGACGACGCCGTGAAGGCCGTGATCGTGCGGTCCGCGTCCAAGCGCTTCTTCTGCGCCGGCGCGGACATCAAGGCGTTCCTGGCCAACGACACGGCCGGGAACATGGCGATGATCGAGCGCGGGCACGAGGTGCTGGCGTCGATCGCCCGCATCCCGAAGGTGTTCATCGCGCAGGTCGAGGGCCACGCACTGGGCGGCGGCCTGGAGATCTCGCTCGCCTGCGACCTGCGCTTCGGCGCCCGCGGCGCCTACAAGCTCGGCGTGCCCGAGGTGACGCTCGGCCTGCTGCCCGGCAACGGCGGCACCCAGCGGCTGTCCCGCATCATCGGCGTCCCGCAGGCCCTGGACCTGATGATCACCGGGCGCCAGCTCTCGCCGGGCGAGGCGCACGGGCTCGGCATCCTCAACCGGCTGTTCCCGGCGGCCGAGACGGCGGAGAAGACCCGCGCGTACGCCGAGGCGCTGGCCGGCGGCGCGACGGCGGCGATCGGCGAGATCAAGCTCGCCACCTACGCCGGCGTGGACGGCAAGCTCGCCGACGGCCTGGCCCGCGAGCGCGCGGGGATCGCGAAGCTGTTCGAGACCGCCGACGCCCGCGAGGGCCTGAGCGCGTTCACCGAGAAGCGAAAGGCGGAGTTCACCGGTGCCTGAGCGTGAAGTCGACTTCCTGATCGTCGGCGGCGGCGACGCCGGCTTCTCCGCCGCCAAGACGCTGCGCGAGGAGGGCGCCAAGGGCTCCGTCCTCGTCGTCTCGCGCGACCCGGACCCGCCGTACGATCGCACGGCGGTGTCCAAGGGCTTCCGGGGCGGCGAGAAGTCGCGCGAGGACGTGACGCTCGGCGGCCCGACGTGGTTCGCCGACAACGACGTCGAGCTGCTCAACCGCACGAGCGCGATGTCCCTGGACACCGGCGCGCACACGGTCACGCTCTCCAACAAGGACGTCGTCCGCTACGGCAAGCTGCTGCTGGCCACCGGCGCGAACATCCGCCGGCTGCGCATCGACGGCTGCGACCTCGCCGGCATCCACTACCTGCGGATGCTCGGCAACGCGGACAAGATCCGGGCCGACACCGAGAGCGCCGAGCACGTCGTGCTGGTCGGCGGCTCCTACATCGCCACCGAGGTCGCGGCCACGCTCACCGCGCTGGGCCGCAAGTGCGCGCTGGTGATGCAGGAGGAGGTGACGCTGGAGCGCACGTTCGGCAAGCAGGCCGGCGGGTTCTTCCAGAAGGCGCTGACCGACCACGGCGTGGAGATCCACGGCGGCGAGGACGTCGAGCGCTTCGAGGGCGCCGACGGCCGCGTGACCGCGGTCGTGACGGCCAAGGGCACGCGGATCCCGGCCGACGCGGTGGTCATCGGCGTCGGGGTCACGCCCGACGTCTCGCTTGCCCAGAAGGCCGGGCTGGAGATCGGCCCGCGCGGCGGCGTGGTCACCGACGCGACGCTGGCCGCCTCGGCGCCCGACGTGTTCGCCGCGGGCGACATCGCCGAGTACGAGAGCGTCGTCCACGGCGGCGAGCGGCTGCGGATCGAGCACTGGGACGTGGCCGAGCAGCAGGGCGCCACGGCCGCGCGCTCGATGCTCGGCTCGGACAAGCCGCACGACGTCGTGCCGTACTTCTTCTCCGACCTGGCCGACTGGACGTGGATGGAGTACGTCGGCCCCGCCTACCGCTGGGACGAGGAGATCGTCCGCGGCTCGCTGGAGGACGGCGAGTTCACCGTCTGGTACGTCGACGGCGGCCGGCTCGCCGGCGCGCTGAGCGTCAACCGCTCCGACGACCTCGAGGTCGCCCGCAGGCTGATCGCCTCGCGCGAGCCCGTCGACCGGGAGGCGCTCGCTAGCTCGGCCCCGTGACGGAGGCGGGGCCCGGGAAGGTCACCGGGCCGATCGAGTCGAACAGCGCCGTGTAGTCGCCGCTGAGCGCGCCGTCGGTGGAGAAGCGGCTCTGGCGCTTGGTCGCCGCGTAGGCGAGCGTGCCGGAGAACCCGGGCGCGGCCTGCACCGTGGCGGCCGCCGTCGAGCCCGTGAACGAGCCGGCCGGGCCCGTCGACTCGATCTCGTGGACGGCATCCGGGGTCGCCGTGCTCACGGTGATGTCCTGGCTGGAGCGCCCGCCGCGCCGCCTGACGATCGTCAGGCTCGTCTCCGTGTCCCCGCCGGCGGTCAGCGTCAGCGGCCCGGGGAACTCCGGCGCCGCGCCCGCGGTGGCGCAGACGCTGCCGCCGAACCGGGTGAGGTCGGCGTGCAGACGGCTCGCGGTGACCGTGCCGAAGAACGTCGTGTCGACCACGAGCCGGAACGTGCCGGTCAGCCGCCCGGCCCGGTGGCGGTCCGCCGGGCCGGCGCAGTGCGGGCCCGGCCCGCGCTTGTGGATCGCGCCGGTGCGCCGGAAGCGCAGGTCGATGCTGCCGAAGCGGCCCAGGTCGCCCTTCAGCCGCCCGCTGCGCAGGTTCGTGGGCGCCGTCAGGCGGACGTGCTCGAAGGTGTAGGCGTGGGTCTGGCGCGTCCCGGGCGCGGCGCGCGTGAACGTGACGTCGACGCTGTCGTGGCTCGCGTCGACGGTCATCGCGTAGCCGCGGACGTTCAGTGGCCCGGCGTGCAGCGAGTACTGCGACGCGGCCTGCGCCGGCGCGGCGGCGGCGAGCGCGGCGAAGGCGGCGACCGCGGCGGTCTTCATGGCCGCCGACTCTCTCAGAGCGGCAGCCGGACGTGGATGCGGGTGCCGCGCTGCGGTGGGCTGTCGATGTCCAGCCGGCCGCCCAGCGCCTCGACGCGGTCCGCCAGCCCGCTCAGGCCCGAGCCCTGCCGCGGGTCGGCGCCGCCCGCGCCGTCGTCGGCCACCTCGACGACGAGCGCGCCGTCGTCGGTCTGCAAGGTGACACCGGCGGACGTGGCGCGCGCGTACTTGGCCACGTTGGTCAGCGCCTCCGAGACGACGAAGTAGGCCGCGGCCTGGACGGCCTCCGACGGCTGGGAGGCCACGTCGATCGCCAGGTCGACCGGCAGCGGGGCGCGATCGCAGATCGACCGCAGCGCGACCTCGAGCCCGTGGTCGCTGAGGACCGCCGGGTGCAGGCCGCGGGCGAGCTCGCGCAGCTCGGCCAGCGCCTGCTCGAGCTCCCGCGACGCGAGGTCGAGCTCGCGCCGGGCGCGCTCCGGAGCGCCGGCGACGTGGCGGCCCGCCAGCCGCAGCAGCAGCGCCAGCGACACCAGGCGCTGCTGCGCGCCGTCGTGCAGGTCGCGCTCCAGCCGCCGGCGCTCGGCGACGCCCGCGCTGACCAGCCGGGCGCGGGAGGCCGCGAGCTGGTCGCGCGCCTCGGCGTTGGCCAGCGCCTGCGCGGCGAGCTCGGCGAACTCCCGCAGCCGGTCCTCCGCGCCGGCCGGGAACGGCGCCGCGGCGCGCAGGATCAGCGCGCCCCACAGCTCCCCGTCGAGCACGATCGGCGCGCCGATGGCGGCGCTGAACTCCAGCTCCCGGAGCGCCTCGGCCAGCCGGCCCTCCCCGGGCACGAAGGCGTCGACGCGCATCGGGCGCCCGCTGCGGCGGATCTGCGGCGCGGCGGTGTCGCTGTCCAGCGGCAGCGTCGCCCCGACGGGGAGGTTGGCGGCGCCGGGCTCGCTCCACGCGCCGATCACCAGCTCGCTGCCGGCCTGGTAGCGGATGGTGTTCGCGGTCTCGGCGCCGAAGAGCCGCGCCACCTCCTCGGTCACCGCGGCCAGCACCGCCGCCTGGTCGGCGCCCTGCGCCACCAGCGTCGCCACCCGCCGCAGCGCGGCCTGCTCGTCGGCGAACAGCCGCAGGCGGTCGGCGGCGGCGTGCGCCTCGGTGAGGTCCCGGATGAACCCCGTGAACACGGGCGGCCCGGCCACCTCGAGGCGCCGGACGGCCACTTCGACGGGGAACTCGCTGCCGTCCGCGCGCAGGGCCGACAGCTCCAGGGGATGCCCGAGCACGCGCTCGTCGCCGTGGGCGATGTAGTTCTCCAGCCCGCGCCGGTGCCCCTCCCGCAGCGACGGCGGGATGATCGCCTCGGCCAGCTCGCGGCCGACGAGCTCGTCCGCGGAATGCCCGAACATGGCCTCGGCCGCGGGGTTGACGGCGATGATCGTCCCGTCGGCGTCCATCCCGACGACCGCGTCGAACGCCGCGTTGAGCGTCGCCCGCAGCCGCGCGTCGCTGCGGCGCAGCGCCGACTCGGTGGCCGACCGCTCCAGCGCCCGGCCGATCAGCAGGCCCAGCGAGGCGAGCGTCGTGTCCAGCTCGGGGTCCGGCTCGTCCGCGGCGGGGCCGGCCAGCTCGAGCACGCCGATCGTGCCCTGCCGGGCCAGCAGCGGGACGCACACGGCGCCGTCGCGCTCCCAAGCCGGGCGCCCGCCGGCGACCGCGCGCGCCGCCAGCTCAGGCCGGCCGCCGGCGCCGTGCGTGCACGCCAGCTCCCCGCCGGGAGTCGGCTCCCAGACGGCGCCCGCCGGCCAGCCCAGCGCGTCGGTCACCGCGGCCAGGGCCGCAACGAGCGCCGCCTCGGGCGTGGCGCTGCGGACGAGCGCGTCGAGCACGGCGCGCTGGGCGTGCAGGAGCGCGGAGAGGTTCACGCCCCTTCCATGCTCGCGTCGTCAGTCGCCGGCACGCGCTGCGGGCCGACCGATTCGAAGTTCGCGGTCTCGTGGATCGCGCCCGTGCGGCGGAAGCGCAGGTCGATGCGTCCCAGCCCGTCCAGGGTCGCCCGCAGCCGGCCGGTGCGCAGGTCACGCGGCGCGGCCAGCGGCCGCGCGGGCGCGACGGCCGGGGCGGCGACGAGCGTGCGCGTCATGGCGGCAACGCTATCCGAGCGCGAGGCGCAGGCCGCCGCGCTCGCCGCCGGCGTGGCGGGCGCTGAGCGCGGGCACGAGCTCGCTGGTCACCAGCCCGCGGTGGGGCGTGAGCTCGTCGGCGATGGCGAACGACTCGGCGATCCGCTCCGGCGTGTCGACGATCACGGTGACCACGGGGACGTGGCGGCGCAGGCGCAGCAGCCGGTCGCCGTGCGGCGGGTGGTCGCCGTGGAAGCCCCAGATGCCGCGCAGCGACGTCGCCCCGGCCGCGCCCGCGCGCCGCAGCCGGCGGATCAGCTCGACGTGCTGGGCGACGCCGCCGACCGTCGTCTGCTCGGAGCCGTAGACCATCAGCTTCTGCCAGATCGCCAGCCCGTGCTCGTCGGTGCCGGCCAGCCCGTGCGGCCGGGTGAGCAGCTCGCCGTCGCGCTTGCACACCTCGACGCGCTCGAGCGTGATCAGCGGCCGCGCCAGCAGCGCGCCGAGCTCCGGCAGCACCCGCGCCATCGCGCCGCCGGCGCCGACGGCGATGACCATCAGCGGCACGTCGGCGTTGCGAGCGAAGAACGCCGCCCGCCGGCGCTCGCCGTGCGCGGTGCCGTCGACGCCGAGCAGGACGGTCGCGCCGGCGATCCCCCGGCGGTGCAGCAGGTCGCAGATCGCCGCGTGGGCGGGCGCGCCGGCGGCCCGCTCGCGGCGGCCGACGTAGACGGTCAGCTTCGTCGCCTCGTGCGGCCCCTCGGGCAGCGCCACCGGCTCCACCTCGCCGGTCAGCATCCGCGCCCGCTCGAGCGTCACCAGCCCCCCATGGCGCGCGATCGCCGTGGCCTCTCCCAGCAGCGCCTCGATGCGCTCCCGCGCGTCCACGGCCACCGAGACGAGCGGCAGGTCCTCGGAGAGCGTGAGCAGCCGGTCGGTGCGCAGGTGGTGCTTGAGCCCGAACCCCTGCGCGCCCCGCAGCAGCACGCTCGCGGCCACCTCGTGGCGCCCGTAGAGGTCCAGCAGCGCGTCGGCCGCGAACGCGTCGCCGCTGCGGTGGCGCTCACCGCCGTAGATCGTCAGCTTCAGGCAGTCATCGTTCACTGCGACCAGAACTCGTCGAGCGCGTACTGGTCGGAGTAGTGGCCGCGCACCTCGGTGATGCGGCCGTCCTCGACGGTCATCAGCTGGCAGCCGGTGACGTCGAGCGTCAGCCCGCCGTGCTCGGCGGTGGCGCGCTGGACGGCCACGACGTAGCGCTCGCCCTCGGCCACGTCGAGCAGCTCGGCCCGGAACGTCCCGCCGGACAGCGGCCCGATCCGGGCGAAGAAGTTCTCGTGGATCTCCTCGACGCCGCGGTGCGCGCCGGCCATCGGACCCCGCCCGGGCAGGATCCAGACGGCGTCGGGGGCGAAGCAGGCCGCGGCCGCCGCCACGTCCCCCGCATTGATCGCCGCGTACATCCGCTTCACCACGTCGGCTCGCTCGTTCATGTGGCACATGATGCCCCGCACCGTGCTCACACGTCCGCGTCCATGATCGCCGTGTTGGGCAGCGCCAGGACGAGCAGCGCGCACAGCGCGTAGGCGCCGATCACCAGCGGCAGCGCGGCGGTGAACGCCGAGGTCAGGGTCGGGCCGGTGACGTGGGCGAAGAACAGCGTTCCGGCCGCGGCCACGCCGACCGCGCCGCCGAACTGCTGCGCGGTGCCGAACACGCCCGACGCCTCGCCGGCCTCGTCGCGGCCGACGGCCGAGAGGACGACGTTGACCAGCGGGATGACCAGGAACCCGAGCCCCGCGCCGGCCACGAGCAGCCAGGGGACCAGCGTCCAGGTGCCGACCGGCGTGGCCGAGTGGCGGGCGACGAGGTCCAGCGCGACGGACGAGCCGGCCAGCAGCACGCCGCCGAAGCACAGCACGAGCCGGCCGAGCTTGGGCGCCAGCGACACGGCCGGCGCGACCGCGATGAACGAGCCCGCGCAGAACGCCAGCATCGTCAGCCCCGCGTGCGTGGGGGAGAAGCCCTGCCCGGCCTGCAGCCACAGCGCGAAGCAGAGCGCGAAGCCCTCCATCGCCGCCGAGAACAGCGCCTGGACGAGCACGCCCGCGCTGAACGCCGGGACCGTGAACAGCCGCGTCGGGATCAACGGCGCCGCGCGGCCCGCGTCGGTGCGGCCGAGCACGAACAGCCCCGCCACGCCCAGCGCGATGACCGCGAACACCCAGGCCGGCCAGCCGAGCCGGCGCCCCTCCAGCAGCGGCGCGACGATCGCCGCCAGCGAGCCGAGCAGGATCAGCGTGCCGGCCAGGCTCGGCCGCTTCGCCGTACGCGAGCGCGTCTCCGGCACCAGCGCCAGCGTCGCCGGGACCAGCAGCGCGGCCACGGGGACGTTGATGTAGAAGATCGAGCGCCAGCCCAGGCCGTCGGTCAGCAGGCCACCGGCGACCACGCCGATCGCCGCGGCGAAGCCGCCCATCGCGCCGTACATGCCGAACGCGGCGCCGCGCTCCTCGCCCTCGAAGACCTCGCGGAACGTGGCCAGCACCTGGGGCATGAGCATCGCCGCCGCCGCGCCCTCGGCGGCCCGGGCGGCGATCAGCACGCCCGGGGAGCCCGCCAGCGCGCACACGGCGGACGCGGCGCCGAACGTCACCACGCCGGCCAGGAACAGCCGCCGGCGCCCCAGCAGGTCGCCGAGCCGCCCGGCCACGAGCAGGAACGCGGCGAACGGCAGCAGGTAGGCGGAGACGATCCACGCGACCTGGGTGGCCGAGGCCCCGAGGTCGGCGCGGATGCTGGGCAGCGCGACATTGACGATCGTCGCGTCGATCATGTCCATCAGGGCGGCGACGATCATCACCGCCGCGGCGATCCAGCGCCGCGGGTAGGCGTGAGCGCGCGGCGCGGGCAGCGCCGCCTCGAGTTGCGACATGGAGAGGTCCCTTCAGCTAGAGTGTCTAGCGAGCGCTAGTATCTTGATTCGACGAGAGATTAGCGCAGGAAAGAATCTCGTGTCAACTAGAGACATTCACCACCGCATCCAGGACGCGCTCGTCCGGACGATCGCGAACGTGGTCGTGTTCAACTCGCAGGTGGCCGACCAGCTGGGCCTCGGCGTCAGCGACATGCAGTTCATGAGCTACCTGCAGCAGGAGGGAGCGTTGTCTCCCGGGCGGCTCGCCGAGCTGTCGGGGCTCAAGAGCGGGAGCGTGACCGGCGTGATCGACCGGCTCGAGCAGGCGGGCTGGGTACACCGCGAGCGCGACGAATCCGACCGCCGCAAGGTCCGCGTCGTGCTCAACGAGGAGCGCCTCAACGCCGCGGAGAGCCCGTACGCCGGCCAGGCGGCGAACCTGCGGCGGGTGCTGGACACGTTCGACCCGCTCGAGCTGGACACGATCGCCCGCTTCCTCGAGCGGCTCAATCAGCCCATGTAGCGCAGCCGCTTCTCCTGGTACTCGAGCGCCGCCGTCTCCACCCAGTGCTGCGAGCTGCCGGCCAGCGCCTTCTTGACCGCGGCGGGCACGCCGGCCGCCAGCATCCCGGCCGGGATCTCCACGCCCTCGCCGACCACCGCGCCGGCCGCCACCAGCGCCCGGGCGCCCACCCGCGCGCGCTGGAGCACGATCGCGCCCATGCCGATCAGCGCGCCGTCCTCGATCACGCAGCCCTCGAGCATCGCCATGTGGCCGACGGTGACGTCGGCCCCGATGACCGTGGGCAGGTCCTCGGCGCAGTGGATGACGCAGTTGTCCTGGACACAGGAGCCGCGCCCGACCCGGATTCCGCCCGAGTTGTCGCCGCGCAGCACCGCGCCGAACCACACGCTCGCCGCCGCCTCCACCACGACGTCGCCGATCAGCACCGCGGTGGGGGCGATGTAGGCGTCCTCGGCGACCCGCGGCGCCTTCCCGTCGAGCTCGATCACCGTCGCCATCGCGCCTCCCTGTGCTCCTCGGTGCCGATCAGCAGGCTCTGGGCGAGGCCCTCGGCCACCATCCCGGACTCCAGGTCGACGTTGCCGGCCAGCCAGAGCAGCCGCTTGGCCGCGGCGTAGGCCTGGGGCGAGCGCTCGAGCGCCACCGCCAGCCGCGCGCGGGCGGCGTCCAGCAGCGCGCCGGCGGCGACCACCTCGGTGACCATGCCCAGCCGCAGCGCCTCGGCCGACGAGACCTCCTCGCCGCCCAGCAGCACGTCGCGCGCCCGCGCGAGCCCGATCAGCTTGACCAGCCGGGTCACGCCGCCGTGCGACGGGATGATCCCGAGCCGCCCCTCGCGATAGACGAAGCGCGCGCCCTCGGCCATCAGCCGCACGTCGCAGGCCAGCGCGAGCTGCGTGCCCGCGCCCGTGGCCACGCCGTTGATCGCCGCCACGGTCGGCTTCTCCAAGCGCTCGACCAGCGAGATCAGCGCCGTGAGCCGGTGCGAGTCGTGGCGGAACTCGCGCGGGTCCCAGTCGCGCTCGAAGCGCGCGCGGTCGCCGCCCGCGCTGAAGGCACTGCCCTCGCCGGTGAGGATCACCGCGCGCACGGCCGCGTCGTCGGCCGCCGCCTCGAAGGCGTCGCGCAGCGCGGCGGCCATCTCGCCGTCGATCGCGTTGCGCTTCTCGGGCCTTGCCAGCGTGACCGTGAGCACGCCGGCGTCGAGCTGCGACGTTACCGGCGCCGGATCCACTCGAACGGGCTCCGGCAGTCCAGGCACATCCACTGCTCGGCCAGCAGCTGCGGCCCCCACTCGCCGATCCGCTCGACGTGGCGGGAGCCGCACCAGGGGCAGCTCACCGGCTCAGGCGGCGCTGGAGCTGGTTCCACTCGTCCCACGGCATCTCCTCGCGCAGCTCGATCCCGGCCGCCTCGAGCACCGGCGAGACGTCGGCGAGGAACGCCGCCCGCAGCTCGCCGGAGTCCAGCGACAGCAGCCCGTCGGCCTTCAGCCGCTCCACGCCCGGCTCGCCGTCGGGCCCGAACCAGCAGAGCATCTCCGGCAGCAGCTCGTCCACCCGTGCCTGCAGCTGCTCGCGGCCGCCGTCGGTGCGGGCCAGGTCGCGCACACGGCCGTCGGCGTACTTGCGGTGGAACTCCTCCTCGCCGGGGATCCGGGCCGCGCGCCGGCGCAGGTCCTCGAAGCGGCACTCGCGCAGCGCGTTGAACATCACGGTCAGCGCCGGGTCGACCAATGACAGCGCGGCCACCACGTGCGGCCAAGTGGGCAGCGGGCGCTCCAGGAACGAGACGGCGTACATGCGCCCGCGCTCGTCGCCGCGCTGCAGCGGCGACGGCGCCTCGGTGACCGGCATCTCTTCCAGCAGCGGATACAGCGCCCGGGCGTGCCCGAGCTCCTCCTGGGAGATCGCGGCGGCGGCCACCGCGCTCTCCAGCGACGGCCCGCCGGGCGCCCACTCCGACAGCCGGCGGCCGAGGAAGTACTTGTTGTCGGCCAGCACGAGGATGAGGTTGATCAGCGCGGCCAGCGTCTGGCCCTCGGCCACCATGGTCACGCCCCCGTCCTCGCCCTTGGGGGTCTGCTCCTCAGTCACGCCGCACCACCCAGCGGATCGCGTCGTCGGGCACGAGCTGGATCTCGATGAACCTCGCGTCGTCGGGGGCGGCCGCGCGCGCCGCCTCGTCGCCGTCGGCTTCGAGGTCGCCGCGCAGCTCCAGCGGCTCCTCGTAGCGCTCGCGAGCGAACACCAGGTAGCGGCTCATTCCGGCCTCCGCACCTGCAGGATCGAGGCGCTGGGGGCGACGAACAGCTCCGTCCAGCGCCACTGGTCGTAGAGCTTGTAGGCGAACACCTCGGCGTCGTCGGGCTCGGAGGCGCCGACCGTGCCGATGTGCTGCAGCGGCTCGTCCGCCTTGCGGCGGGCGAACACCTGGTAGTACTCGTGGTCGCGCTCGGCCTTCATGCCACGCCCAGCTCCCGCAGCTTGCGCACGCCGCGGCGGCTCATGTGGTCGCGCCGCCACTCCTCGAAGCACTCCTCGATCTCCACCTGCTCGACGCCGTCGAGGCGGAGCAGCCGCTCGCGCACGTCGGCCTTGATCAGGTCCTGGCAGGGGCAGCCCATCGACGTGTAGGTGAGCTTGACCACCGCGCGGCCGTCGGCGAACGACACGCCGCGCACCAGCCCCATGTCGACGATCGAGATCGGGTACTCGGGGTCGTCGACCTCGCGCAGCGCGGCCCGGATCTCCTCGGCGCTCACAGGTACCTCGTCATCTGCCGGTAGCCGCGCTGCACCTGCTCGACCAGCTCCTCGTTGGCCGGCCCGCGCCGCTTCCAGCGCTGGAGGACCTGGTCCCAGGAGATCTCGCCCTCGGCGAACAGCCAGCGCTTCTGGAGTTCGTCGAACTCGCACGGGAAGGGGTAGTCGAGCACGTAGTCCTCGCCCTCCTTGTGGGCCGGGACCTTCAGCCCGTGCTGCTCGCACAGCGGCACCGCGGTGCGCAGCCAGGCCTGGCGCAGCTGGTCGTTGGTCGATCCCTTCATGCCGTACTCGATCTGCTCGGTGTGGCGCTTCATCGAGTCCGGCAGCCCGAACCACTCCATGACCATGGGGAACATCCAGTCCATCGCCTCCTGGAGCTGGAGCTTGGTCTCCGGGTTCTCCGACATCGTCGCCACCCACTGCTCGCCGTGGCGCAGGTGGAAGTTCTCCTCGCGCTCGACCTTGACCAGCGCGCGCTTCCACGGGCCGTAGCTGGAGTTCTGGAAGACGTCGTCGAGGATGCAGAAGCCGGCGCGGTCGTAGAACGCGTTGGCCACCACCATCTCCGCCCAGTTGTCGAGCGGGACGTCGAACGCGTAGGGGTGGCGGAAGTCCTTCGGGTCGCGCTCGTAGACCAGCTTCTCCACGTCGACGCCGAGGTCGCGCAGCAGCCGGTAGGCGATGTGGGCGTGGCCGAGCTCGTCCTGGACGATCCCGGTGACCGAGATGTAGGAGTTGATCCGGGGCGCGTCCTGGGCGGCGCGCATGTAGGCGGGGGCGGAGATCAGCTCCGTGTCACCCGAGACGACGAGCGTGCGCTTGAGCCCCTCGATGTAGCGCTCGGTGGCGTATTCGGGCCCTTCGATCAGCTTTCCGGCGCGGATGCGCTCCAGCAGCTCGTCTTCGGTCATGGGGCTCCTCCCGATGGTACGGTCACGGCCGTGGGGGATGATGATGGCGGTCTGTGGATCTGCGAGCTCTGCGGGTACGTGTACGACCCGGCGGAGGGCGACGCCGACGGCGGCGTGCCGCCGGGCACGAAGTTCCCCGACATCCCCTCCAACTGGTCCTGCCCGGTGTGCGGCGCGCGCAAAGAGGACTTCTCGCCGGAGTGATCGCGGGCTATGAGCACTTCCTGCGGATCGCCGACCGCGTGCAGTGGGACCAGGCGGACATCGACCTCTCGGCCGATGCCCTCGCCTGGCCGGCGGCGGGCGACGAGCGCGTCGCCGAGCTGATCGCCGGCTTCTGCGTGGGCGAGGCCGGGGTGGCCGAGCACCTGGCGCCGTTCGCCGCGGCGGCTACGCCGGATGCGGCCCGCTGCTTCGCCGCGCAGGAGCGCGACGAGGAGCGCCACGCGCGGTTCTTCGCCCGGGCGGTGCGCGAGGTGCTGGGCTGCGACGACCCGCGCGCGCTGCTGTCGGCCGAGTTCCTGGAGCTCTTCGAGGTGCGGCTGCCGGAGGCGGCCGCGTCTGCCGCCTCCGATCTCGGGGGCGCCGTCGGGCTCTACCACATGGTGCTGGAGGGCGTCGTGTTCACCGCGGGCCAGTACGCGCTGCTCGACCGGCTCGACCCGCGGCTGCCCGGGCTGCGGCAGGGCACCGAGCTCGTGCTGCGCGACGAGCGCTGGCACGTCGGCTTCGGCACCCGCTGCCTGATCGACGCGGGGCTGGACGAGGCGGCGATCCTCTCGGAGGGCGAGCGCGCGGCGGCCGTGTGGGCGCCCGAGCAGGCCGAGCGCGTGGTGACCACGCTGCGGCGCCGGCTCGCCATGGTGCGAAGTGAACGTGTGACAGTTCACTGACGAACGCAAGTCTATAGTCGTCTGGAATGCGCGTCAACGGGGTCAAGCTGGAGAGCCGGGAGATCGCCGGCGCCGAGCCCGCGCTGGTGTTCCTGCACGAGGGCCTGGGCTCGGTCGGCCTGTGGCGCGCGTTCCCGGAGCGCCTGGCCACGGCGACCGGCCGCCGGGCGCTGCTCTACTCCCGCGCCGGCCACGGCTTCTCCGACGTGCCCGGCGCGCCCCGCACGCCGCGGTTCATGCACGAGGAGGCGCTCGACGTGCTGCCCGCCGTCCTCGCGGAGGCGGGGATCGCGGACCCGGTGCTGGTCGGCCACAGCGACGGCGCCTCGATCGCGCTGATCCACGCGGCGGCGCACCCCGTGCGGGCGCTCGTGCTGCTGGCCCCGCACGTGTTCGTCGAGGACCTCTCGGTGGCCAGCATCGCCGAGGCGCGCGAGACGTTCGAGGGCACCGACCTGCGCGAGCGCATGGGCCGCCACCACCGCGACGCCGAGGCGACGTTCCGGCTGTGGAACGACATCTGGCTCGCCCCGGAGTTCCGCGGCTGGGACATCACCGACGTCCTGCCGTCGGTCACCGCGCCGGCGCTGTTGATCCAGGGCGAGCACGACCAGTACGGCACGCTCGCCCAGGTCGAGGCCGTGCGCGACGGCGTGGCCGGCCCGGCCGAGCTGGTCGTGCTGGACGCACGCCACGCGCCGCACCTGGAGGCGCCGGAGGAGACGCTCCAGGCCGCGGCGCGGTTCGTCAGACAGCGATCTTGAAGCGGCCCACGAGCGCGTCCAGACGCTCGGCCGTGGCGGCCGGCTCGCCCGCGCCGGAGGCCATCTCCTGCGCCGAGGCGCTCGTCTGCTCGCTGGAGGCCGAGACCTCCTCGGCCGACGCGGTGGCCACCTCGGCGACGGACGCGACCTCGGTGACCGCGCCCTCGATGCGCGCGGCCTGGGTGGAGATCTCGCGGACGGCCGCGGCAATGCCCTCGACCCGCGCCGCCATGTCCTCCACGGCGCCGTCGATCTCCTCGAAGGCCAAGCGCGTGCGCTCCACGGCGGCCACGCCCTCGCTGGTGCGGTGCGCGCCGCGCTCGCCGACGGAGACCACGCGCGCCGGCGGCGCTGTCGAGCCCGGCGGTCAGCTCGGTGAGGTCCTGCTCGTCCAGCCGCCGCAGCCGGGCGGCGACGGCGCGGACCGGGCGGACGACGCTGAGGGTGATCAGCACGGCCAGCAGCGCGGCGAGCACGAGCAAGATCGCGCCGACGACGATCATCAGCCGGGTCGCGGCGGCGGCGGCGTTCTCCTCGCCGTCGACCGTGCCCGACACCTCCTTCTGGGTGGCGGTGATGAGGTTCGCGGTGGCCGCGTCGCGGCTCGCGGTCAGCGGCACCATGTCCTGAGGAACAGCGTGTGGGCCTGGGGGCCGTGGCCGGCGCGATCGGCCTGGACGATCTGGTTGCGCAGCGTGTCCGCCCGGTCGTCGACACTGGCGTAATGGTAAAGATCCACTGTTCAGGTGAGAGCCCTCTCTTCTTTGCGTCCTCGTAGAGTCTCCGGCGTGCTCGACGAGCATCTGGTCATCCCGTTCGAGCGCAGCTTCGACGCCGCGTACGGCCTCGAGTACCTCGGCGCGGACGAGGATGGGATCCGCGGACGCGTGCCCGTCACCCCGGCGCTGTGCGGGCCCGACGGCGCGGTGCACAGCGGCGTCCACTTCGCCATCGCGGAGTCGCTGGCTTCGACCGGCACGGCTCTGGAGGTCGTCCCGCAGGGGCTCGTGCCATCGGGCCTGAGCAACTCCACGCACGTGCTCGCCCCGGCGCGCGACGGCGTGCTGGAGGCGGTCGCCCGCTGCCGCGCGCGGGGCGAGCTCGACTGGCTGTGGGATGTCGAGATCACCGGGGCCGACGGGACGCTCGTCGCGGCCTCGACGGTGGTGATCGCGGTCCGGCCCGCGCGGGTGTGAGGCGCCTCAGCGCGCCGGAGACCGGCTCGGCGGCGCTCGAGCTGGCCACGTCGCACGCGCTGCTGCAGCGCGTGGCGGCGGGCGAGCTCGCCGGCGGCGCGGCCGAGCCGCCCGCGCTGCTGCGGCTCTACCGGCCGCCGCCCACGGTGGCCTTCGGCAAGCTCGACACGCTGAGCGCCGGCTACGCGGACGCCGCCGCGGCCGCCCGGGCGCGTGGCTACGCGCCGGTGCTGCGGCTCCCCGGCGGCCACGCCGCGGCCTACCACCGCGAGTCGCTGGGGATCGACCTCGTCTACGCGGTCGCCGACCCGGTGCCGGGAACGCACGAGCGCTTCCGCGAGACCGGCGAGCGGCTGGCGGGCGCGCTGGCCGCGCTGGGCGTCGACGCGCGGGTGGGGGAGGTGCCCGGCGAGTACTGCCCGGGCGCCTACAGCGTCAACGCGCGCGGGCGGGTCAAGCTCGTCGGCACCGCCCAGCGGCTCGTGCGCGGCGCCGCGCTGCTCGGCGCGGTGATCGTCGTCCGCGACGGGGAGGGCGTGCGCGCCGTCCTGCGCGACGTCTACGCCCGGCTCGGCCTGGAATGGGACGACGCCACGGCCGGCGCGGTCGACGAGGAGGTCCCGGGCGTCACCGTCGACGACGTCCAGCGCGCCGTCCTGGCCGCGTACGGCGATCCATCTCCGTTCGCGCTGGATGAGGCCACACAGGCCCTCGCGGCCGATCTGGAGGTTGAGCGCCGCCTCTGAGTGGGGTCAGACCCCTTGAGTCACCGCCACTCAAGGGGTCTGACCCCCGTCAGCCTTTAGGTTGAGGGCATCGCCTGCTGAGCGTGCTCCTGGGCGGTGGAGCCGAGCTCCTGTGCGTGCTGCTGACCGCTCTCCTTGGCCGTCTGCGCGGCGTCCTGCGCGACCTGCTTGCCGCGCTCGAGCGCCTCCTGACCGGTCTGCTTCGCCCGGTCCTTGACGTCGTCGGCCACCGGGCCGAGCTTCTCGTCCTCGACGCGCGTGGACGGCACGAGCATGCCGGCGAGGAAGCCCACGGCCACCGCGCCGACGGTGAGCCCGAGCGGGTTCTCCTGGGCGACGCTCGCCGCGCGCTTGGCCTGGTGCTTGACCTGGTCGGGATCCGGCGTCGCGTCGCCGACCGACTGGCCGGCGCCCACCACGCGCTCCTTCGCGGATGTGACGACGCCCATCACGCTCTCCTTCTTGTCTTGCAGCGAGTCCTTGGCGCGCGACTTGACGTCGGCCTTGTAGCCCAGCGCGCCGACGGTCTCGCCCATCTGCTCGCGCGTCTGCTCTATCTCCCGGCGGATCCGGTCTGGGTCTTCGCCCACTGGATGTCCTCCTTCACGGTTTCGACTGTCTGGGGTGCGGGCGGTGTGGCGGACTGGAGCGCCTTGCGGCCCGATTGGGCCAGCACGGCGGCCACCACGCCCCACAGCACGGTCACGATCAGCACGGCGAGCCACAGCGCCAGGAAGCTGTCGAGCACGACGATCAGCAGCGCGGTCAGCGCGCCGAGCATCAGCAGCGCGGCCACGGCCGCGCCGGCCATCATCCCGGCGCCCTTGCGGGCCAGCTTGCCCTTCTCGGTGACCTCCGCCTGGGCCAGCTTGATCTCCTGGCGCACGAGCGTGGAGGTCTGGCTCGCCAGGTCCTTGACCAGCTCGCCGACGCCGCGGTCGCGCGGGTCGGCGTGCGCGCCGCCGTTGAC
>JAICUS010000558.1 GCA_025935735.1 Solirubrobacteraceae bacterium
GCCTCCCGCTCTGCGCACGTCGACTGCCGCGCTGACCAGCGCCGGCACGCCGGTCTCCCGCGTCGGGTGGATGCCCGGGGCGCACGCCGGGTTGTGGTTGGTCGGGAGGTCCTGGGCGACGCGGCCCGCCCGCTCGGCGGCGGCGTAGACGTCGGCGTCGATCCCGCCGACGTACCAGAACACCGACGGCACGCCCCACTCGGTGCCGAAGGACCCGAAGTCCTCGCTGGCCGAGTACGGCGCCGCCAGCTCGTGCACGCGCTCTGAGCCGAAGCGGGCGCGCAGCGCGTCCGCCACGCGGGCGGTGCGGACGGGGTCGTTGACCGTGAGCGGGTAGTGCTCGGTGGTGGTGATCTCCGGCGCCCGCGGCGCCCCGGACGCGGCCGCCTCGGCCTCGACGATCCGCTTGATGGCGTCCAGCACGTGCGCGCGCACCTGCTCGTCGAACGTGCGGACGTTGAGCTTGAGCAGCGCCTCGTCGGGGATGACGTTGTCCTTGGTGCCGGCCTGCAGCGCGCCGATGGTCACCACCGCGGCCTGGCTGGCGGCGATCTCGCGGGAGACGATCGTCTGCAGGCGCAGGACGGTCGCGGCGGCCATCACCACCGGGTCGACGCTGGACTCGGGCATCGAGCCGTGGGCGCCGCGGCCGAACAGCCGCACCTCGAGGCTGTCGGCGGCGGCCTGGGTCGTCCCGGGCCGGTAGCCGAGCGCGCCCGCGGGGGCCGGCATGACGTGCTGGCCGAGGATGACCTCCGGCTTGGGGAAGCGGTCGAACAGGCCGTCGTCGATCATCGCCCGGGCGCCCTGGGCGGTCTCCTCGGCCGGCTGGAAGACCGCCAGCAGCGTGCCGTGCCAGGCGTCGCGCGCGCCGGCCAGCAGCGCGGTCGCACCGGCCAGCCACGTGACGTGCATGTCGTGCCCGCAGGCGTGCATGACCGGGACCTCGGCGCCGAACGGGTCGGTCGCGGTGGCCGTGCTGGCGTACGGCAGGCCGGTCGCCTCCTTGATCGGGAGCGCGTCCATGTCGGCGCGCAGCATCACCGTCGGGCCGTCGCCGTTGGCCAGCAGCCCGACGACGCCGGTGCCGCCGACGCCCGGGGTGACCTGGTAGCCCGCGGCCCGCAGGTGCTCCGCCGCCTTCGCGGCCGTGCGGTGCTCCTGCAGCGACAGCTCCGGGTGCGCGTGGACGTCGCGGTAGAGCTCCTCGAGCGAGTCCATGATCCCGTCGAGGCCGGCGAGGACGGGGTCGGGCTCGCTCATGCTGGCGCTCCTGTCGGTGAATCCGGCTCCGGCGGCCGGCAGTACCGTCTCTACCCGGTTCGCCGATGGACGTCCCGCACGGGTTCGACCCCACTCTCATCCTGGCCCTCAACCTCGCCGGGACGTTCGTCTTCGGCCTCAGCGGCGGGCTGGCCGCCGTGCGGGCGCGGCTGGACCTCTTCGGGGTCGTCGTGCTCGCGGCGGTGGTGGGGCTGGCCGGCGGCATCACCCGCGACCTGCTGATCGGGACGCCCCCGGCCACGTTCCGCGACTGGCGCTACCTGGCGGCCGCCGGCGCCGCCGGGCTGGTCTGCTTCTTCGGGCGGCCGGTGCTCGAGCGCATCCAGCGCAGCGTCCTGGTCTTCGACGCGGTCGGGCTCGGCCTGTTCTGCGTCACCGGCGCCACCAAGGCGCTCGACTTCGGCGTCGGGCCGGTCCCGGCGGTCCTGCTGGGCGCGATCACCGGCATCGGCGGCGGCATCCTGCGCGACGTGCTGCTGCGCGAGGTCCCGACGGTCCTGCGCCACGACCTCTACGCCATCCCCGCACTGCTCGGCGCCGGAGTCCTGGTCATCGCCCAGAAGGCCGGCAGCGCCAGTCCGGTGTTCCCCGTGCTCGGCGCGGCGCTGTGCGTCGGCGTGCGGCTGCTGGGCCTCAGGTACGGCGTCAGCGTCCCGGTCGCGCCGAGCGAGCGCCGCGACCGTCAGCCGTAGAGCACGTTCACGTCGCCCGAGCCCGTGCGCGCGTGCAGGACGTGCTGGGCCCGCGGAGCGTCGGCGACGCCGACCACGCGGTCGCCGGAGGACGTCTCGGCGTCGACGGCGTAGCCGGCGCCGCGCGGGACGAGCAGCGAGACGTCGCCCGAGCCGGTCTCGGCGGCGACGGCGGTGGGCGCGGCGGCGAACAGCAGGTCGACGTCGCCCGAGCCGGTCCGGGCGTCGACGCTGACCGCGCTCAGGTCGTCGCCCGCGATGTCGCCGGACGACGCCTCCAGCGACGCGCGGCTCCCGGAGAGGTCGTGCGCGGTGATGTCGCCGGAGGAGGTGTGCAGCTCCGCCGGGCCGCTCACGTCGCTCGCGCTCACGTCGCCCGACGACGTGGTCAGCTTCACCAGCCCCGAGAGGCCGGAGGCGCTGACGTCGCCGGAGCGCGAGACGACCTGCACCGGCGTGCCCGGCGGGACGCGCACGGTCACCGAGGCGCGGCAGCGGTCGAACAGGACCGGGCCGCAGCCGCCGTGGACGCTGACGCGCGTGCCCGCAACCCCCACGCGCAGCCGGGGCGCGCGGAACGCGCCGCGGGCGACGCTGTCGACGGTGACGTCGGGCCCCGAGCTCGCCTCGACCACCACGTCGCCGCTGCCGTCGGCCTCGATCTGCAGGGCGCTGACCGGGCCGCGGATGACGCGATGGTCGGTGCGCGCGGCCGTGCCCAGCGTCCAGCCGGCGACGTGGAAGGCGCCCCAGACCACGAAGAACACCGCGAGCCCGCCGCCCAGCAGAAGCGCGACGCCCCGCTCGGTGCGCGTGGCGGTCATCGCGGGCTCCCGTGCTCGAGGTAGCGCAGGACGGCGAGCACGCGGCGGTGCGCCTGGTCGGCCGGCGGCATGTCGAGCTTGTTGAAGATGCTGGTCACGTGCTTCTCCACGGCGCCCTCGGTCACCACCAGCGCCTCGGCGATCGAGCTGTTCGTCCGGCCCTCGGCCATCAGCGCGAGCACCTCGGACTCGCGCTTGGACAGGCCGTCGAGCGGGTCCGGCCGGCCGGAGCGGACCAGCAACTGCGTCACCACCTCGGGATCGAGCGCCGCGCCGCCGGCGGCGACGCGCTTGAGGGCCTCCAGGAACTCCGCCACGTCGGCCACGCGATCCTTGAGCAGGTAGCCGATGCCGCGGCTGTCGCCGGCCAGCAGGTCGACGGCGTAGCGCTCCTCCACGTACTGGGAGAGCAGCAGGATGGCCACCTCCGGCCACTGCCGGCGGATCACCAGCGCGGCGCGCACGCCCTCGTCGTTGAACGTCGGCGGCATGCGGACGTCGACGATGCAGACGTCGGGCGCGTGGCGCTCGACGGCGCGCAGGAGCGCCTCGCCGTTGTCCACGGTCTCGACGACCTCGCAGCCGGCCTCGGCGAGCAGGCGGGTCAGCCCCTCGCGCAGCAGCACGGCGTCCTCGGCGATCACGGCGCGCATGGCAGCTCCACCCGCAGGGTCGTCCCGCCGCTGGGCGGGCTGGTCAGGATCACCCGGCCGTCCACGGCGCGGACGCGGTCGCGCAGGCCGCGCAGGCCGCCGCCGTCCGGGTTCGCGCCGCCGCGGCCGTCGTCGAGCACCTCGACCACCAGGTCAGGGCCCTCGAAGCCCACGGTCAGCCACGCGCGGGTGGCGCCGGAGTGCTTGGCCACGTTGGTCAGCGCCTCGGCTACGACGAAGTAGGCGATCGCCTCGATCGCCGGGTCCGCGCGGTACGGCAGGTCGACGTCGACGGCCACCGGCACGGGCGTGCGGGCGGCCAGCGCGGAGACGGCGGCGTCCAGGCCGCGGTCGGTCAGCACGGCCGGGTGGATGCCGCGGGCCAGGTTGCGCAGCTCCACGAGCGCCTCCTTGGCCTCGCCGTGGGCCTCGTCGAGCAGCCGCCGCGACAGCGCC
>JAICUS010000492.1 GCA_025935735.1 Solirubrobacteraceae bacterium
CCGCGGACTGCGCGGCGATCGGCCGGCCGCAGTTGAAGCAGTGCGGCTTGCCGATGCGCGCCCACAGCAGCCGCAGGTAATCGTAGATCTCGGTGACCGTGCCGACCGTGGACCGCGGGTTGCGCGACGTGGTCTTCTGGTCGATGGAGATGGCCGGCGACAGGCCCTCGATGGAGTCCACGTCCGGCTTGTCCATCTGCCCCAGGAACTGGCGGGCGTAGGCGCTCAGCGACTCGACGTAGCGGCGCTGGCCCTCGGCGTAGATCGTGTCGAACGCCAGCGACGACTTTCCCGAGCCGGACAGCCCGGTGATGACCACCAGCGAGTCCCGCGGCAGCTCGACCGTGACGTCCTTGAGATTGTGCTCGCGGGCGCCGGTGACGACGATCGTGTTCTGCCTGGTGGACATAAGACCACCAGGCAGTCTACGGCGGCGGCCGGACGAACCTATGTTCGTCTGACGGGCCCGGCGAGGAGCCCTGCATCGAGCAGCTTTCCCTCCAGATAGGCCAGCCACGGCTCCGCGCTGAGCTGCTCCCCGGTGGCCCTCCGGAGCAGCTCCCGCGATGGCAGCTTGCGCCCGTGGAGGTGGACGTGCTCGCGCAGCCACTCGCGCAGGGGGCCGAAGCGGCCGGCGGCGATGTCGGCCTCCAGCTCTGGCAGGTCGGCCCGCAGCGCGCCCCAGAGCTGGGCGGCCATCAGGTTCCCGAGCGTGTACGTGGGGAAGTAGCCGAGCATCCCCTGGCCCCAGTGGATGTCCTGCAGCACGCCGTGCAGGAGGTCGGGCGTCTCCAGGCCGAGCAGGCGCTGGGTCTTGTCCGCCCAGGCGTCCGGCAGGTCCTTGACCTCGAGCCTGCCCTCGAGCAGCGCGAGCTCGAGCTCGAAGCGCAGCGCGACGTGCAGGTTGTAGGTGGTCTCGTCGGCCTCGATGCGGATCAGCGACGGCTGCACCCGGTTGACCATCCGGTAGAGCTCCTGGCCGTCGAGCGACTCGAACATCCCGCCCAGGTGCGTGCGCATGAGCGGCAGGACCCA
The DNA here is from genome assembly GCA_025935735.1 of Solirubrobacteraceae bacterium. The sequence continues at coordinate 1,036 of JAICUS010000492.1, forward strand.
CTCGCAGAACGGCCGCGAGCGGCCGACGAGGTTCTCCCACAGGCGGCTCTGGGACTCGTGGACGCCGAGGCCGGCCGCCTCGGCCAGCGTCGTGCGGTAGTGGCGCGGGTCCATCTGGGCCTCGTAGAGGCCGTGGCCGAACTCGTGCAGGCAGGAGTAGAACGCCATCGCCAGGTCGTCGGGCTCCCAGCGGGTGGTGATCCGCACGTCGGTGTGGGCCAGGCTGCGGGCGAACGGGTGGATCGTGGGGTCGAGCCGCCAGTGCTCGCGCTCGAAGCCGACGGCCCCGAGCACCTCGTCGAGCAGGGCGCGCTGGGCGGGCTCGGGGTAGCGACCGGGGATCATCGGGGCCGCCGGGCCGAGCTCGCCGCTCGCGGCCGCCGCGGCCGCGACGAGCGGGACGAGCTCCTGCGTGAGCCGGTCGAAGATCTCCCCGACCTCGACGGCGGTGAGGCCCGGCTCGTAGTCGTCGAGCAGGACGTCGTACGGATGGGCGAACTCGCCCGTGCCGTCGAAGCAGGCGACGTAGCGGTGCGTGAGCTCGAGGATGTGCTCCAGCGACGGGCGGAAGCGCTCGAAGTCGAGGGCGTGGCGCGCCGCCTGCCAGGCCTGGTGGGCGCGGGCGGCGGCGCCGGACAGCTCGGCCGCGAGCTCGGTGGGGACCCGGACCGCCTTGTTCTGGTCGCGCCGGATGAGGGCGACCAGCCGCGCGTCGTCGGAGTCGGGGTCGGCGGACGCGGCCCACGGCTCGAGCCGGTCGAGGAGCCGGCCGAGCTCGGGATCGGTCAGCCGGTCGTGGAGGATCCGCTCGAGGGCCTCCATCTGGTCCGCGCGGGGCTGGGCGCCGCCCGGCGGCATGTAGACGTTCTGGTCCCACAGCATCAGCCCGGCCACCGCGGACAGGTCGGCGAGCTCCCCGGCCCGGCGCCGGAGCTCGCGCAGCTCGGCGGGAGCGTCGCTCACCGCCCGGCCCGCGAGTAGACGTCGTCCAGCAGCCCTTCGGGGTCGGCCAGCGCGTAGTGCTCGGCCAGGTAGCGGGCGGTCTCCTCGCGCGGGGTGCCGTCCAGGGCCATGTTGAGGGCGATCAGCCGGGCCCCGGCCTCGTCCGTGTCGGCGAGGGGGTCGGCGCCCAGCGACGGCGGCTCGTCGCGCGCGGGGTCGCCGGCGCGGGGCGGCGGCGGCGCGTCGCCGGCGAGGGGCGGCGGCTCGTCGCGCGCGGGGTCGCCGGCGCGTGAGGGCGGCGCATCGCGGTCTGCGGCGGGGTCGCCCTCCTCGGCGGGCTCCGGCGCGGGCGCGGCGGCGGCGAAGTCCTCCTCCTCCTCCGCGGCCGGCGGCGTGCTGCCGGCGGCCGCGGCGGCCTCGGCCTGCAGCTCCTCCAGGCCGCGGGCGAGGCGCTCGCCGCCCTGGCGCAGGCCGTCGAGCAGGCCGTTCAGCTCGCCCTCGAGCGCGTCGAGCTTGCCCAGCAGCCCGTCGGCCGCCGTGCGGATGCGCTCGACGTGGTCTGACGCGTCCTCGCCGGCCCGGGCCAGCACCGCGCTCGCGCCGCGCTCGGCGGCCTCGAGGATGAGCCGGACCTCCTCCGATGCGCCGCCGGACAGCGTGGGTTGCGCGGCCGGGCGTCCGCGCAGGCGCTCGAACTCGTCGGCCACGTGCCGCAGGTGCTCGTCCACCGTCGCGGGGTCGTAGCCGCGCCGCCCGGTGGGGAAGTCGTGACGCTCGATCTCGCCGCGATCCACGCGGCTGAGGATATTGGGCCGCCGCTCACGGCAGGTGCGGTCCCGCCGCGTCGCGGACGATCAGGCCGTCGCGGGCGAGGCCGGCGAGCGCGCGCTCGAGGCGGGCGCCCGTCACCGGCGGCGGCTCGCCGGCCAGCAAGGCGGCCAGGACGCGGCCGCGGGCCCACCGGTCCGTGGACTCGAAGCGCGGGGCGCCCCGGCGCGCCGCGGCGGGCGGCGGCGGTCCCCCGGCGGCGTGCGCTGCGCAGCCCGGCGCGACAGGACACTCGTTGCAGCGCGGGACGCGCGGGCGGCAGACGGTGGCGCCGAGCTCCATCATCGCCTGGTTGAACGCCGCGGCGCGGCCAGTCGGCAGCAGCGCTTGCGCGCGGCCGGCCAGCGCCGCCGGCGGCCGGGAGACGCCGTCGTGGCGCGCGAGCACCCGCCGCACGTTCGTGTCCACGGCCGCGACCTGCCTGTCCCACGCGAACGAGCCGACCGCGGCGGCGGTGTAGGGCCCGACGCCGGGCAGCTCCGTGAGGTCGTCCGGCCAGCCGCGCTCGGCCACCGCGGCGGCCGCGCGCTGCAGCGCGAGCGCGCGCCGGTTGTAGCCGAGCCCGCTCCACGCGGCCAGCACATCCCGCGGCGCGGCGGCGGCGAGCGCCGCGGGGTCGGGAAAGCGGGCCAGCCAGCGCTCGTAGTACGGCACGACGCGCATGGCCTGCGTCTGCTGGAGCATCACCTCGGACACGAGCAGCGCATACGGGTCGCGCGTGAACCGCCACGGCAGCGGGCGGCGCACGCGGTCGTACCAGCGGAGCAGCCGGGTGGTGTCCACGGCGGGAGGGTACGGGTGCGCGGCTCGGCGGGCTCGGCGAGCGGCGGCTGGGTGGGGCGGCGGTCGGCCCGCGCGGCGGTGGTGGCGGGCTCGGCGAACGGCGGCTGGGTAGGGCGGCGGTCGGCCCCCGCGGCGGTGGCGGCGGGCTCGGCGAACGGCGGCTGGGTAGGGAAGCGGTCAGTCCGGCCGGGCGGGCGGGATGGTCGGTTTGCGAATCCGACTATTCCGGTTGAGTCAGTTCAGTCGCGGTATGCGCGACTGGATTAACACACGTGAAAGTGGTGCGGTGCGGTGGTGTGCGGTTGTGATCGGTTCGAGGGTTGCCCAAGTTGGACTCGCGCGCGGCCGACCCTTGCGACGGACCCAAGGTCGACCGCTTCCCTACCCAGCCGGCCGTTCGCCGATCCTGTCGAGGCGATCCGGGCGTGCCAGCCTAGATGACATGCCCGACTGGCTTCCCAACGGCTTCGAGACACCGCAGCGGCTCGACCTCCCCACCGGACACCACCTCCGCCCGATCCGCGAGAGCGACGCGGAGATCGACCTGCCCGCGGTGATGGGCTCGCGCGAGCGGCTGTGGGCGATCTACGGCGAGAGCTGGGGGTGGCCGCCGGCCACGATGACGCTGGAGCAGGACCGCGAGGACCTGCTGCACCACGAGGAGGAGATCGCCGCGCAGATCACGTTCAACTACGCGGTGCTCGACGAGGCGGAGACCGAGTTGCTCGGCTGCGTCTACATCGACCCGCCGGACGAGCGGCGCCCGCCCGGGACCGACGCCGTGTCCTCGTGGTGGGTGGTCGACAGCCATGCCGGCGGCCCGCTGGAGCAGGCGCTGGACGAGGTCGTGCCGCGCTGGCTAGAGGACGTCTGGGGCTTCCGCGCGGTCCACTACGGGCCGTAGCTCGCACTTGGCCACGAAGTGGGTGGCCAGGGCGTCGCGCTCGGTGAAGGAGAGGATGTGGATCCAGGCGGCGAGCGGGCCGCCGGGGACGGCGAAGCGGCCGTGGAGCTCCATCGGCGCCGGGCCGCCCGCGTCGCGATAGCTGTCCCA
>JAICUS010000382.1 GCA_025935735.1 Solirubrobacteraceae bacterium
CGCCGCTCGACGCCGTCCTGGTCAGCCTGATCAACGATCTGGACGTGCTCGGCGGTCGCACGGTGGTGGCGCTCGACGACTACCACGTCATCGACGAGCCCGCGGTGCACGAGGCGGTGACCTTCCTCCTGGACAACCTGCCTCCGCAGGTCACGCTGGCGATGACCACCCGGGCGGACCCGCCGCTCCCACTGTCCCGTCTGCGTGCGCGCGGGGAGCTGGTGGAGGTGCGGGCGGGCGACCTCAGGTTCACCACCGGCGAAGCGGAGGCGTTCCTCAACGAGGTGATGGAGCTCGACCTCGATCGCGCGCTCGTGGCCGCGCTCGAGGCGCGCACCGAGGGGTGGGCGGCCGGGCTGCAGCTGGCCGCGCTGTCGGCGCGCACCCGTGCCGGTGCGGCGAACGGCTCCGCGGACGTCGCCGGGTTCGTCGAGGCCTTCTCAGGCAGCCACCGGTTCGTCTTGGACTACCTCGTCGAGGAGGTCCTGGACCGGCAGCCGGACGAGGTCCGCGAGTTCCTGCTCGACACCTCCGTGCTCGATCAGCTGGCCGGCGGTCTGTGCGACGCCCTGACCGGCCGGTCCGACGGTCAGCCGATGCTCGAGACCCTCGAGCGCGAGAACCTGTTCGTCGTCGCGCTCGACGACGAGCGCCGGTGGTATCGCTACCACCACCTCTTCGCCGACGCCCTGCGTGCCCGGCTGGCCGCCGGGCAGACCGGCCGCGTGGCCGAGCTGCACGCCCGGGCCGGTCGCTGGCTCGCCGGGAACGGGATGCTGAGCGATGCCGTGCGACACGCGATCGCGAGCGGCGACCACGAGCGCACCGCCGACCTGGTCGAGCTGAGCGTGGCCGACCTGCGCCGGCGGCGCCAGGACCGCACGCTGCGCGAGTGGCTGGACGCGCTGCCGGACGACGTCGTGCGCCGCCGGCCGCTGCTGGCCATGTTCATGGGCTGGAGCCGCCTGTCCGAGGGCGACGTCGACGGCGTGGAGGCGTGGCTCGACGCCGCAGAGGCCGGTCTCGGCACGACCGCGCCGCCGGCGCTCCCCACAGCGGGCCGGGCGGCCGCTGACCGGGAGGCCGAGCTCCGCTCCCTCCCGGCCATGGTCGCCGTCTACCGCGCCTCGGTCGCCCAGGCCCGGGGCGATGTCGACGGCACGGTCTCGCACGCCCGCCGGGCACTCGCGCTCGCCGGGCCGGAGGATCACTTCCCTCGCGGCGCCGCCTCCGGGTTCGTCGGCCTGGCGGCCTGGGCCTCCGGCGATCTCGGGACCGCGGTGGACACCTTCACCGACGCGGTCGCCGGCCTGCGGGCGGCCGGGATGGTCGCGGACGAGCTGGGCGCGACCGTCGTGCTGGCGAGCCTGTGGCTGGCGCGTGGACGTCCGGCCGAAGCCCGCCACCTCTACGAACGTGCGCTGGCCGCGGCCGAGAGCCATCCCGGCCCGGTGCTCTCCACGACCGGCGACCTGCACGTCGGCCTCGCGGACGTCCTGCGCGAGCAGGGCGACCTCGCCGCGGCGACGCAGCACCTCGAGGCCGCCCGCGAGCTCGGGGACCGGGCGTCGCTGCTGGAGAACCGGCACCGCTGGTACACCGCGACCGCCGCGCTGCTGCGCGCGCAGGGCGACCTCGACGGCGCCGTCGCGATGCTCGACCGGGCCGAGCCGCTGTTCCTGCCCGGCTACTTCCCCGACGTGCGGCCGATCGCCGCGGTCCGGGCGCGGGTGCGGATCGCCCAGGGCCACCTCGACGCCGCGCGCGCCTGGGCGCGCGAGCGCGGACTCGCGCCGGCCGATCCGCCGGGCTACCTCGCCGAGTACGACCAGCTCACCCTCGCTCGCCTGCTCGTGGCCGAGGGTCACGCGCGCGAGGCACTCCCGTTGCTCGACCGCATATTGGATGTCGCGCAGGAGGCGGACCGCGCCGGCAGCGTGGTCGAGGTGCGCCTCGTGCGGGCGCTCGCCCACCACGCCGGCGGCGACCCGGACTCCGCGGCGGCCGACCTTGCCGCCGCCCTTGCGGCGGGCGTGCCCGCCGGCTACTGCCGGCTCTTCCTCGACGAGGGACGGCCGATGGCCGAGCTGCTCGGGCGCCTCACCCGCGCCGCGGCATCCGACACGCGGGGGCACGCGGAGCACCTGCTGGCCGCCGCGGGCAGGTCCTCGGCAGCCGCGCCTGCCCGCCTCGCCTCTGAGGAGGGGCTCAGCGCGCGCGAGCTCGACGTGCTGCGCCTGCTGGCCACCGAGCTCAGCGGACCGGAGATCGCGGGGCGACTCTACGTCTCGGTGAACACGCTGCGCACCCACACCAAGCACATCTTCAGCAAGCTCGGGGTGAACACCCGCCGCGCCGCGGTACGCCGGGCCGCGGAGCTCGGCCTCCTCTGAAACCGAATCACCACGGCGAATCACATCATGTGGTGATGTGGGCTCACCACGTCGCCTGGGAGGTTCCCGGCATGAACATCACCTCCAGCCGCCTCACCCGCACCGCCGGCGTCTGTGCCGCCGCCGCCGGCGCCATCTTCATCGGCGTCCAGATCAACCACCCGCCGGCCGACGTCGCGCACCTCGTCACCACCGACATGCTGGTCCGCGAGTCCGCGAAGGTCCTCATGTCCGTCCTGGCGCTGATCGCCTTCACCGGGATCTTCCTGCGCCACCGCTCCCGCCTGGGCGTCCTCGGCCTGGCCGGCTTCTCGCTGCTGACCGTCGGCTACCTCGCCATGTTCGCCACCGAATCCATCGTCGGCTACGTCCTGCCGACCGTCGCGCACTCCGACCCGGCCTACGTCCAGGGCGTCATCGACGCCGCCATGGGCCGCGGGACGAGCGTCGACATCGGCAACATGAACCTGCTGCTGATGGCGATGGGTCTCGGGTACCCGCTCGGCGGCCTGCTGTTCGGCGTCGCCCTGTTCCGCGCCCGCGTCGTGTCCCGGTGGGCCTCCCTGCTGCTCGCCTACGGAACGGTCTCGGTCCTCGCGCTGGCCGCGCTGCCGGAGTCCTTCAACCGCCCGTTCGCGGTCCCCACGGGCATCGCGCTGATCGGCCTCGGCGTCTCGCTGTGGCGGAACGAGCGCGGGCAGCCCGTGACCGTCGACGCGCCGGCGACGGCGCGCGTCGCCGGAGCGCTCTCGTGAACCTCGCCCCCACGACGTACGCGATCCGCGTCGAGGGCCACCTCGACGACCACTGGTCGGACTGGCTCGGCGGGCTCGACATGACCCGCCACGACGACGGCGCCACCACGGTCACCGTCCAGGCGGCCGACCAGGCGCAGCTCCACGGCGTGCTCGCCGGCCTGCGCGACATCGGCGCGGTCATCTCCGAGCTGCGCACCACGGCCGCCGCGGTCGCGCCGGTGCTCGAGCGCCCGCTGCTCACCGAGCGCCTCACCCTCCGTGCCGCCACCGCCGGGGACGCCGGCGCGACCTGGAGCTACCGCCGGCTCGACTCCGTCAACGAGTGGCTCACCGGCTGCCCCGCCGGCCTCGACGGCTACCGCGAGCTGTTCTCGGACCCCGCCCGTCTCGCGACCACCGTCATCGTCGCCCTCGGCCACGACGCCGCGGCGCCGATCATCGGCGATTTCATGCTCCGGCGCGAGGACGCCTGGGCGCAGCTCGAGGTCGCCGAGGAGGCCCGCGGCACGCAGGCCGAGCTCGGCTGGGTCATCGATCCCACCCACGCCGGGCGCGGCTACGCCACCGAAGCCGTGCGAGAGCTCCTGCGCCACTGCTTCCAGGACCTGGGCGTGCGCCGCGTGATCGCGAACTGCTTCCTCGGCAACGACACGTCGTGGAGGCTCATGGAGCGCGTCGGCATGCGCCGCGAGCTGCATGCGGTCCGCGAGTCGCTGCACCGCTCCGGCCGCTGGCTGGACACGGTCGGTTACGCCGTGCTCGCCGACGAATGGTCGCTCGACCCGCCGGCTCGACCGTAGCCGGGCGGTGGCGCGGTCGATCCCCGGATGACCAGCTCGATCGGCAGCGTGATCCGGCGCGGCGGTTGGCCGGCCAGCATCTCCTGCAGCAGCGCGTAGGCCGCCTCGCCCTTGTCGGTCAGCGGCTGGCTGACCGTGGTGAGCGGCGGGTCGGCGCTGGCGGCGAGCGGGATGTCGTCGAACCCGCTGACCGAGAGGTCGGCGGGGACGGCGCGTCCCGTCTCGGCGGCGGCGCGCATCGCGCCGAGCGCCAGAAGGTCGCTGTCGGCGAGGATCGCGGTGGTGTCGGGGTGCGCGTCCAGGAGGGCGCGGGCGGCGGCGCGGCCGCGCTCGAAGCCGTGGCCGCCGGCCTCGTAGATCGGGGCGTCCGCGGCCGCCTCGAGGAACCCGTGGACGCGCTCGCGGTCGGCCGGCGCGTCGGCCCGGGCGAGCCGCTGCGCGTCGACCGGGCCGGTGTAGCGGTCCTGGCCGAGCATCGCGGTGACGATCGCGAACTTCTTGTGGCCGAGCCGGGCGAGGTGCTCCGCGGCCGAGCGCGCGCCGCCACGCTGGTCGATGTCGACGCGGGCGACCGGTGCGTCGCCGCTCCAGCCCTCGACGACGACTGTAGGCAGGCGGCGGTCGAGCACCGCGCGCAGGCCGGGGTCGTGGTCGGGGACGCAGTTCAGGCAGAACCCGTCGACCGCGGCGTTGCCGATCGCGTCGATCGGGTGCTGCCCCTTCGGGCTCGGGATCAGGAGCATGCTCGTGCCGGCCCGCTCGCCGGCCCGGGCGATGCCCTCCAGGAACAACCCGGTGGCCGGGTCCCGGAAGGCGTAGGAGAGCGTCTCCCCCACCAGCACGCCGATCGTCCCGGTCTGGCCCCTGCGCAGGCCGCGCGCCGACGGGTCGGGCCCGGCGTAGCCCAGGCGCCGCGCCGCCTCGAGGATCTTCTCGCGCAGCGCCGGGCTCAGCTGGTCCGGGCGGTTGTACGCGTTGCTGACCGTGGCGCGCGAGACGCCCAGCTCATCGGCCACGGTCTGGAGGGTCGGGCGCGTGCCCACCCCTCGATCATCGCGCAGCGAGCACCTGCCGCTCGTCGGCGAGCACGTTGGCGGCGGTGCGCAGCAGCACCGCGATCCTGATCCGGGCGCGGCCCGGCACCTTCTCCGGCGGCGCTGCGACCACCGGTGCGTCCGGCAGTGCGGACGTGGCCAGGGCCTTGGTCCGCTCGGGGGCGATCTGGGAGGCAAACACAGGCTGAACTCCTTCTGTATCGATTCAGTCTGAATCGATACAGTAACCAGGCGCCGGCTCGGTGTCAAGACGCGCGAACGCGCCCGGCTGGAAGCCGAATCCTGGACAGAGGCGTAGGCTCCCGGGGGAGTCGGCGCCGGAGGAGGGTGTCATGAGACAGGCTGGTGTCTGCGCAGTCGTCGTGTTCGCGGCTCTCGCGTCGCCCGGGGTCGCGCTGGCCCATCACCGCGAGGCGCCGCGCATCGAGGTGCTCTCCAACCGCGCCGACCTGATCTCCGGCGGCGACGCGCTCGTCGGCGTCACCGGGCGGGTCGAGCGCATCACGCTCAACGGCGCCGACGTCACGTCGGACTTCAGCTGGCGCCACGGGCAGCTCGTCGGCCTGGTCGACGGCCTGAGGGTCGGCCGCAACGAGCTGCGCGCCCGCTCCTGGCGCGGCCCCGGCGCGCGCATCACGATCACCGACCACCCGAGCGGCGGCCCGGTGTTCGCGGGCCCGCAGGTGCAGCCGTGGGTGTGCAAGACCATCCCGGGCTTCCCGGCGCCGCAGGACGCGCAGTGCGACGCGGCCGCCACCACCTCCTTCGTCTACATGAACGCGGGCACGCACCAGTTCGCGCCCTACGACCCGTCGAGCCCGCCGCCGGCGGCGCAGATCGCCACGGTGACGACCGACCGCGGCGACACCGTCCCCTACGTGGTGCGCGTCGAGCGCGGCGCGATGGACCGGGGCCTGTACGAGGTCGCCGTGCTCGACCGCGGCTGGAACCACGAGCTGCTCTACCAGTTCGGCGGCGGCACGGCGCCGCACCACTCCAACGGGGCGCCG
>JAICUS010000566.1 GCA_025935735.1 Solirubrobacteraceae bacterium
GTCCCACCGCGATGCGGCGCGTGCTCGTGCACCCGATCGCGCCGTTGGTGGGCTGTGCGCTCGGCTGCTTGGCCTATGTGATCGCGCACCCCGCCACGGCGGACATGGCCGCCCATGCATACCGCGCGTGGCTGTTCCAGCATGAGGGGCTCACCCCCTGGAACGCCCAGTGGTACGGCGGCCATGCCGTGCTGGGCTATTCGCTGCTGTTCGCGCCGCTCGCCGCGCTGGCCGGGCCGATCCCGATCGGCGTCGCGTCGGCGCTGGCGGCCGAGGCGCTGTTCATCCCGCTCGCTCGCTCGGTCGCGCGCACGCCCGCGATGGCGGCCGCCGCCTCGTGGCTGTTCGCGGGCGGCGTGCTGTCCAACGTGTTCATCGGGCGGATGCCGTTCCTGCTGGGGATCGCGCTCGGGCTCGCCGCCTGGATGTGCGCGCGGCGGCGCAAGCACGTCGGCGCGGGCGTGCTCGCGCTCGCCTCGATGTGGGCGAGCCCGGTGGCCGGCGTGTACGTGCTCCTCGGCGCGGCGGCGCTGGCGGCCGGCGGCGGGCGCAGGGCGCTCAAGCCGGCGCTGTGGCTCGCCATCCCTTCGCTGGCCGGCGGCATCGTGATGTGGAAGCTCTTCCCCGAGGGCGGGACCGACCGCTTCGCCGCCAGCGCGTTCTGGCCGATGCTGGCCATCTCGGCCGGCGGCGTGGCGCTGCTCACACCGCGCCGGCGGATCCTGTGGGCCGCGGGGCTGCTGTATCTGGCCGTGCTCGTGGGCGCGTTCGTCGTCCCGACGCCGTTCGGGCAGAACGCGCTGCGGCTCGGCGTGCTGGCTGGGCCGTCCGTGCTCGCGCTGGCCCACCGGCGCCGGCCCCCCGTGCTCGCGCTGGCCGTGGTCGGCGTCGGGCTCGTCTACCTGCAGTGGCTGCCGGCGATACGCGCGGTGGCCGAGGCGCACGGCGACCCGAGCACCCACGCCGCCTTCCAGGACGAGGCGCGCGACTTCCTCGACCGCACCGCCCAGCCCGGCGAGCGGGTCGAGGTGCCGCTCACGCTCAACCACTGGGAGGCCGCGGACATCGCCAAGGTCGTGCCGCTCGCCCGCGGCTGGGAGCGCCAGCTCGACCAGAAGTCCAACCCGATCTTCTACGGCCCCAAGGACGAGCTGACGCCGGCGAGCTACCACGCCTGGCTGCGCGACAACGCCGTGCGCTGGATCGCGCTGCCGCACACCAAGCTCGACTACTCGGCCAAGACGGAGGCGAAGCTGCTCGCCGGCGGCCTGAGCTACCTGACGCTGGTCTACCGCTCGCCGCGCTGGCGGATCTGGAAGGTCCGGGGGACCGACCCGCCGGCCTCCAACGGCGCCCAGGTGCTCGCCGCGGGGCCGACGTGGTTCGAGGTCGACACCCGCGGCCCGACGGTCGTGCGCTACCGCTACACCAAGTACTGGTACGCCGACGACGCCTGCGTCAGCCGCACGCCGAGCGGCTGGACGAGCATCGAGCCCGACCGGCCCGGGGTGGTCATGGTCCGCGCGCGCTTCGACCTCGAGCGCCCGTCGAACCCGGTTTGCAGTCGCTAACACGACCCGGCGAGCAGCGTCCATTAAGTTCCAAGGGTGCGTGCCGTGAACCGATTGCTCCCCCAGGGACCGCTGGACCTGCTGCGGCAGATCGTGCTGTTCTGCGGCGCCTACTGGCTCTACCGGCTCGTGCGCGGCGAGGTCTACGGCGACCCGGGGGCGGCGTTCGCCCACGGGGCCGACGTCGTGCGCCTGGAGCGCTCGCTGCACGTGTTCTGGGAGCGCTCCGTCCAGGACTGGAGCCTGCGCACCGAGGCCGTCAACGACGCCGCGAGCTGGCTGTACCTCAACGCCCACTTCGTCGTCACCACGGTGACGCTCGCGTTCGTCTACCTGCGCCGCAACGAGCACTACTACTTCGTGCGCAACATGTTCGTGGTGGCGATGGCGCTGGCCCTGCTGGGCTACGTCGTCTTCCCGACGGCGCCGCCGCGGATGTTCCCGTCGCTCGGCTTCCACGACTCCGTGGCGGAGTACACGCACGTGACGGAGAACGCGTCGGTGAACGCGCTCTACAACCCGTACGCGGCCGTGCCGTCGATGCACGTCGGCTTCGCGCTGATGCTCAGCTTCGCGATGATCCGCATGGCCCGCGCCTGGTGGGTGCGGGTGCTCTGGCTGCCCTACGCGCCGCTGCTGACGTTCGTCGTCGTCGCCACCGCCAACCACTGGGTCTTCGACGCCGTGACCGGCGCGATGGTCGCCGCCGTCTCCGCCGTCGCGGCCGTGCTGTGCGCCCGGGCGCGGCCGGCGGCCTGGGCCTGGGCGCCGGAGCGTGAGCTCGCGGCTCCGGCCCGTGCGGGATAGGCTGACCAGCGCATGGCCACGCCTCCCGTCGAGCGCAACCGCCCCGAGGGCCGCCCCACCACGGCGGCGCAGTACCAGGAGCTGTTCCGCAACCGGCTGATCGAGTCGCGGCTCACGCCCAACGCCATCTCGCTCACCGGCTTCGCGCTCTGCGTGGTGGCCGCGGTGCTCATCTACAAGGAGTGGTGGATCCCCGGCGGGATCGCGTTCATCGTCGGCTCGGTGTGCGACACGATGGACGGCCGCTACTCGCGGATGTCCGGCAAGGCGTCGCCGTTCGGGGCGTTCCTGGACTCCACGCTGGACCGCATCGAGGAGGGCATCGTGCTCGCCGCGGTGGGGGTCTACTTCTCACGCCAGGGCAACGACCTGGCGGTCGGCGCGACCGTGCTCGCCGTGCTGGCCTCGCTGATGGTGTCCTACACGCGCGCCCGGGCCGAGGCGCTGGGCGTGGAGTGCAAGGTGGGCATCGCCGACCGGGCCGTGCGGGTGGTCATCCTGTCGGCCGGGCTGGTGTTCGGCGACCTCCTGAACCTGATCGCGCCGGCCGTCTACGTCCTGGCGGCGCTGGCTATCTTCACGGTCCTCCAGCGGATCTGGCACGTGCGCAAGGAGCTCAGGCGCGAGGTCCCCGCGGTGTAACGCCACCCCGCCGGCGGGTTCTCTTTCCCCGTCGGTCCCCTTCTTCGGAGGCTAAGCAAGCAGATGAGGCAGAACGAGACGTCGTCCAACGGCGGCGGTCGCTACCAGAACGAGAAGGTCCGGGTGGCGATCATCGGCGTGGGCAACTGCGCGAACGCGTTCGTGCAGGGCGTGCACTACTACCGCGACGCCGACCCCGCGGAGCGCGTCCCCGGGCTCATGCACGTCGACCTGGGCGGCTACCACGTCGGCGACATCGAGTTCTCCGCGGCCTTCGACATCGACTCCGACAAGGTCGGCAAGGACCTCTCCGAGGCGATCTGGGCCGGCCAGAACAACACGATCCGGTTCGTCGAGCAGGACATCCCGAACCTGGGCATCCCCGTGCAGCGCGGGATGACCCACGACGGCCTGGGCAAGTACCTGTCGGAGAAGATCACCAAGGCGCCGGGCTCGACGGTGGACATCGTCGAGGTGCTCAAGGACACCAAGACCGACGTGGTGGTCTCGTATCTGCCCGTCGGCTCCGAGCAGGCGACCAAGTGGTACGTCGAGCAGATCCTCGAGGCCGGCTGCGCGATGGTCAACTGCATCCCGGTCTTCATCGCCCGCGAGCAGTACTGGAACAACCGCTTCAAGAAGGCCGGCCTGCCGATCGTCGGCGACGACATCAAGTCCCAGGTCGGCGCGACGATCGTGCACCGCACGCTCGCCCGCCTGTTCCATGAGCGCGGCGTGCGCATGCAGCGCACCTCGCAGCTCAACGTCGGCGGCAACATGGACTTCTACAACA
>JAICUS010000765.1 GCA_025935735.1 Solirubrobacteraceae bacterium
GCGTACCAGGCGGCGCCGGAGCCGTCGTGCAGGATGCCGTAGGTCCGGGTCTTGTAGGGCGACTTGTCGGGCGAGAAGCGCGTGTCGCGGTGCTGGCGGAACACCTTCGGCGCGCCGCCGAACTCGACGCTCAGGTCGTCCGGCAGCGCCTCGAACGGCCCGCGCACGTCGCGCTCGAACACCGGCCGCTGCGCCTGGAAATACGCGCGCGAGTCGCCGCCCTCCAGGCCCTCGAACCAGGCGACGGCCTGGGAACCGAAGCCATCGAACACCGTGTGAGCAATACCATGCCGCGCGCGGTGGCGGCGACGCGAGCAGCCCACCCGGCCGGGATCTATTCGACTGCGGTCGGCAAGAAGTACGCGATGGCGATCAGCGGGATCGTGCTGATGCTGTTCGTGCTCGGCCACATGGTGGGCAACCTCAAGCTCTACTTCGGGGCCTCGTCGCTGGACTCCTACGGCCACTGGCTGCGCGTGGTGGGCGAGCCGGCGCTGCCGAAGGAGGCGCTGCTCTACATCGAGCGGGCGATCCTGCTGACCGCGGCGGTCATCCACATCCACGCCGCCTACGTGCTCACCCGCATCAACCGCGCGGCCCGGCCGGACGCCTACCGCTCGCCGCGCGACTACGTGGCCGCGGACTTCGCCAGCCGCACGATGCGCTGGACGGGCGTCATCGTGCTGCTGTTCGTGGTCTTCCACCTGCTCGACCTCACCTGGGGCCCGGCGAACCCGGACTTCCGCTCCGGCGACCCGTACCACAACGTCGTCGAGAGCTTCCAGCGCTGGCCGGTGGCGCTCGTCTACATCGCGGCCAACGTCGCGCTCGCGTTCCACCTCTACCACGGCGCCTGGAGCCTGTTCCAGAGCATGGGCTGGAGCCACCCGCGCTGGAACGTCTGGCGCCGGCGCTTCGCCATCGCGTTCATGGTCGTGGTGGCCGGCGGCAACATCTCGTTCCCGATCGCCGTGCTCACCGGGGCGGTCGGGTGAACCTCGAGGCCGGCATCCCGCCGGGGGCGATCGCCGACCTCTGGGACAACCACCGCTTCTCGGTCCGGCTGGTCAACGCGTCCAACAAGCGGCGCTTCACGATCATCGTGATCGGCACCGGGCTGGCCGGCGCGTCCGCCGCCGCGACCCTGGCCGAGCTCGGCTACCACGTCAAGGTCTTCACGTTCCACGACTCGCCGCGGCGGGCGCACAGCATCGCCGCCCAGGGCGGGATCAACGCCGCCAAGGACTACCGCAACGACGGCGACAGCATCTTCCGGCTGTTCTACGACACGGTGAAGGGCGGCGACTTCCGCTCGCGCGAGGCCAACGTCTACCGGCTCGCCCAGGTGTCGAACGAGATCATCGACCAGGCGACCGCGCAGGGCGTGCCGTTCGCCCGCGAGTACGGCGGGCTGCTGGACAACCGCTCGTTCGGCGGCGCCCAGGTCTCGCGCACGTTCTACGCGCGCGGGCAGACCGGCCAGCAGCTGCTGCTGGGCGCCTACCAGGCGCTGATGCGCCAGGTCGGGCTCGGGGCGATCGAGCTGCACACGCGCACGGAGATGCTCGAGGTGGTGGTCCACGACGGCCGCGCGGCGGGCGTGGTGGTGCGCGACCTGCTGACCGGCGAGGTCGCGTCGCACGCCGCCCACGCCGTGGTGCTGGCCACCGGCGGCTACAGCAACGCGTTCTTCCTCTCCACCAACGCCAAGGCGTCCAACGCGACGGCGATCTGGCGGGCCCATCGCAAGGGTGCGGCGTTCGCGAACCCGTGCTTCACCCAGATCCACCCGACGTGCATCCCGCAGTCCGACGACACCCAGTCCAAGCTCACGCTGATGAGCGAGTCGCTGCGCAACGACGGGCGCATCTGGGTGCCGCTGGAGGCGGGCGACGACCGCGCGGCGGGGGCGATCCCGGAGCCCGAGCGCGACTACTACCTGGAGCGCCGCTACCCCGCGTTCGGCAACCTCGTCCCGCGCGACGTGGCCTCGCGCGCGTCCAAGGGCATGGTCGACGCGGGCCACGGCGTCGGCCCGCGCCGCAACGGCGTCTTCCTCGACTTCGCCGAGGCGATCGGCCGCCTGGGCGAGGCGACGATCCGCGCGCGTTACGGGAACCTCTTCCAGATGTACGAGCGCATCACCGGCGAGAACCCGTACCGCGTGCCGATGCGCATCTACCCCGCGCCGCACTACACGATGGGCGGGCTGTGGGTCGACTACGACCTGATGACCACGATCCCGGGGCTGTACGCCATCGGCGAGGCGAACTTCTCCGACCACGGGGCGAACCGGCTGGGCGCTTCGGCGCTGATGCAGGGGCTGGCCGACGGGTACTTCATCCTGCCGGTGACGATCGGGGACTACCTGGCGCCGCTGCTCGGCCATCCGGTGCTGGACACCGGTCACGCCGCGTTCCGGCTGGCGGAAGA
>JAICUS010000391.1 GCA_025935735.1 Solirubrobacteraceae bacterium
AGGATCGCGTTGCGCAGGTTGGCGTCCCCGTGCAGGCAGACCGCCGACCCGCGGCCGTCCTCGGCGGTGGTCTCGAGGCGGCCGAACAGGCGAGCGGCGCGCCCGGCCACGTCCGGCCGCGCCCGGGTGACGACCTCGGCCGCGGCCGCCAGGCGCGCCGGGTCCGGCCGCCGGAAGGGCGGGAGCGGCACCGCCGCGACCGTGCCGTCCGTCGCGACGGGCCGCTCGGTCGGCCGCATCCCGTGCAGGGCGGCCAACGCTGCGCCCAGCGGCTCCAAGGCCGCCGGGCCGAGGGTGTCCAGGCGCCGGCCGGCGAGCGCCTCGACCACGAGCACGTCGCCGTCGGCCGCCAGCACGCGCGGCACCAAGAGCCCGGAGCCATCGGCCATGGCGGCGATGGCGCGGGTGAGCCGCACCTCGTCCGGCGAGGCGAGCTTCGCGTAGCCGAGCACCCGGCCGTCCGCGCCGCGGCACTCCGCCGTCGCCGACCGCTCGGCCGCATAGGCCACGATCCGCGCCTCCACGCACCCCGGCAGCAGCGACGCCGGGTCGGCCAGCCGGGGCAGCGCCGCGAGGCGGCGATCGTGCGGGAACACCCACAGGACCGCGCCGGCCTCGGGAGCGTGGGCGACGGCGTCCGGCCCGGATGCGGCCAGCGCGAGCCGGTAGCGCGCCTGGCTCACGCCCGGCGGGAACGTGCGCAGGGCGACGATGCCCTCGCGGCCGCCGGTGGCGAACCGGTAGACGGCGCGCAGGCTCGCCCCGACGCGGTACTTGACGTGCAGCGGCTCGCACCGCTCGACCGGCGCGCCGCCGAGCAGCCGGCGCGACACGATCGCGCCGAACGTGGCCGGCTCCAGCAGCGCGTCACGCGACGGGACCGCCGGGTCGGGCGCCAGGCCGGTCATCCCGCCGTCACCTCGCTCAGCGTCGTGCCGTCGGCCGTCCGCCGGGTCCAGCGCGACCGCTCGTCCAGCTCCACGCGGTCGAGCGCGCCGTCCGGCGCGAGGCCGTCGATGTAGACCGCGCCGTCCGCGCCCACCATCAGCCGCGGCGCCGGCCGGCCCGGCTCGCGCGCAGCGAGCACCGTGACGAAGCGCGCGCTGCGCCCCTCCGCCACCGCCGAGACCACGGGCGCCGCGTGCCGGATGCCGTAGCGCGGCGAGATCCAGCCGTCCTCCAGCGACAGCGAGTCCGCGCCGGCGACGGTCAGCGCGGCGTCGCGGCCCAGCACCGAACCGCCGCCGGCGAGCTCCGCCGGGCCCGGCGCGAGGTGGAAGCGCAGGTCGTAGCGGTGCCCCGACGGCGCCGTCAGCCGGTCCTCGATCACCCAATAGGCGCCGTCGACCAGCGCCACCCGGCGCACGTGGACGGCGTCATACAGCGGCGAGCGCGCCTCGGCGGCGAGCACGTCGAGCCCGGCGGCGGTCGTCCGGCCGAGCAGCCGCCCGGTCGCGGCCGGCGCCGCGGAGCGCCCGCGGGCGTACGAGGTCTGGTCGAGCCCGTCGACGCACACGGTGTTGTGCGCGGCGGTCCCGCGGAACCAGCGGCGCCAGTTGGGCGTCCCCTCGGCGTAGGTGAACCGGCCCGGGTCGAGGATCAGCGGCCGGGGCCCGTCCCATGCCTCGACGCTCAGCAGGTCGTAGTGGCCGTGGCCGCCGTCGCCCAGCGGCCCGCAGTCGAGCACCAGGCAGCGCCCGCCGGCGCGCTGGAAGAAGTAGCCGCCGTCCGGGAAGCCCGACGCCGCTGCGGCCGGCGCGCGCAGCTCGTCGCGGTCCAGCAGCCGCGCGGCCAGCGACAGCAGCTCGTCGTAGCGCCCGGTGTCGCTGTCCGACAGCGCCGGGATCGTCCCGTCCGGCCGCCGGCAGGCGTGCGCGAAGTCGCAGGCCGCCGAGACGCGCTCGCAGAACCCCGCGGGCAGCGCCACGCCGTAGCGGCGGCAGTTCTCCAGCGCGCCCACGAACGAGCGCAGGGCGACCATGTGGTAGTGCGTGGAGGCCTCGCGGTGCACGCCGTCCGGCCGGAAGTCGCGCAGCAGGTTCGCGTGCAGCTCGCGCACCGCGAAGGCCAGCAGCCCCTCGAGCAAAGACGGCAGCGCCAGCGCTGCCAGCAGCAGCGCGTAGAGCTCCAGGGTGCGGTGGTTGCGCTCGGGCGTGAGCGTCGCCCGCACGTGCGCGACCTGCGCGACGATGCCCTCGCCGAGCGCGGCGGCCAGCGGATCGGACACCTCCGGCAGCCGCTGCCAGGCGTAGAGCCAGTTCAGCACCCGCCGGGCGGTCACTTCGCTGGGGTCGCGGCCGGGCGGCACCTGCGCGAGGAAGGACTCGACGAGCCGCTCCCACGCCTCCAGGTAGCGCCGGTCCCCCGTCGCCCGGAACGCGTCGGCCAGGTCGAGCCCGTAATAGAACTTGACCCATTCGATCCGCCACTCCTCGTCGGCCGGGAGCGCGGCGCCGAGCCAGTCGGGCGAGAGGCCGAGCTCGACCGTCTCGCCCACGTGGGTGAAGCGCCCCGCGGCGACGGCGTCGGCGAGCGCGCGGTCGCGGTGCTCGTGCTCGGTCACGCAGAACACCGGGCGCGGCCGCAGGACGGCGAGCGCGCTCACGCCAGCGCCTCGCGGAACAGCGCGGCGAGCGTGCCGGCGAGCCGCTCGCCGTCGAAGCGCTCGCGCACCGTGTCGCGTCCCGCCGCGGCCAGCCGTCGCGCCAGCGCGGAATCCCCGTGCAGCCGCACCAGCGCGTCGGCCAGCGCCCGCGGATCCTCCGGCGGGACGAGCAGCCCATTGACGTGATCCTCCACGAGCTCGGGGATCCCGGACACCGGCGTGGCCACCACCGGCGCGCCCGCGGCCATCGCCTCCACGAGCACGTTCGGGATCCCGTCGCGGTCCTGGTCGAGCAGCCGGCAGGGCATGCACAGCGCGGAGGCGCGCCGGTACTCGTCCAGCAGCTCCTCCGGCCCCATCGGCCCGGGCAGGCGGACCGCGGCGGACAGGCCGTGCGCGGCGACGCGGCGGCGCAGCGCGTCGCCCTCGGCGTCATCCTGACCGACGATGAGCGCCTCGAACGGCACGCCGCGCCCGGCCAGCTCGGCGCACGCGTCGACCAGCACGTCGAAGCCCTTCTTGGCCACGAGCCGGCCGACGCCCAGCAGGCGCAGGCGCCCGTTGCGCTCCGGGCCGGCGCCGTCGGCGGAGATCAGCCGCGTCAGGTCGGCGGAGAGCCCGTGGTAGACGAGGTGCACGTCCGCGGCCGGCGCGATCGCCTTGAGGTGGCGCACGTTGGCCTCCGTGCAGGTGACCGCGAAGCGCGCGGCCAGCAGCTTGCGCCGCAGCCAAGCCGGGCGGTTGAGCTTGGTCGAGTAGATGTCCCGGGCGTGGCCGGTGAAGGAGAACGGCAGCCCCGCGATGGTGGCGGCGTGCCAGGCGATCGTCGTCGTGCCGTGGGCGAAGTGCGCGTGCAGGTGGCGCACGTCGCCGGCGGCCAGCACGCGGTCGGCCAGCGCGACCGCCTGCAGCCACTCCTTGAGGTAGATCTTGCGCGGGCCGGCCAGCGGCGCCCGGCGGTCGCGCCAGGACTGCGCGAACGCGGTGGCGAACGCCCGTGCGACCCCGCGCGGCCGGGTGCGCAGGCAGCGGGCCAGCGCCGGCAGGAACGGCCGCAGGTGCCGCAGCCGCCAGCGGTGCAGCGGAGCCGTCAGCGACGACGGGTCGGGCAGGTACTCCGGCACCGCCTCGATCGCGTCGAGCACCGGGTGCCGGTGCCCCTGCTCGCGCGCCTCCACCGGCTTGATCACGAACAGCCGCAACGGCACGCCCGCCCGCTCGACCCGGTGGATCTCCGAGGCGATGAACGTCTCGGAGACGCGTGGGAACCCCATCAGCACGTAAGCCACGGACCCGTTCACACGCTGGTGACAAGTCCATTCAGGTTGACGTCACGCTCTTGAGGAACCTTTTAAGAACCGCCCTCGACGAGGCGCCCGCGCCGGTCGAGGTCTTCTTCCGCGACGACGACGCCGGCTGGGGCGACGAGCGCCTGCTGGAGCTGATCGCCCGCTTCGAGGCGACCGGGTTGCCGCTCGACCTCGCGGTCATCCCGGCGGAGCTCACGCCCCGCCTCGCGGAGACCCTGCGCGAGCGCCCGGTCGGCCTGCACCAGCACGGCTACGCGCACGTCAACCACCAGCGCGAGGGCCGCAGGTGCGAGTTCGGCTCCGACCGCTCGCGTGCGCAGCAGCAGGACGACATCGCGCGCGGGCGCGAGCGCCTGCGCAAGCTGCTCGGCGACCGGCTGGACCCGTTCTTCACGCCGCCCTGGAACCGCTGCACGCGCGACACCGGCGAGGCGCTGGTCGCGCTCGGCTTCGCCGCGCTGTCGCGCGAGCACCGCGCCGAGCCGCTCGGGCTGCTCCCCGAGGTGTCCGTCCACCTCGACGTGGCGCGGCTGACGCCCGAGGAGCTCGACGCGCGCTTCGCCGCCCATGTGCGCGCGGGCGGGCCGGTCGGCGTGATGTTCCACCACGCCGTGATGGAGGACGCGGACCTCGGGCGGGCCGCCGCGCTGCTCGAGCTGCTGGCGTCGCACGCGAACGTCGCGCCGCGCACGCTGGCCGAGCTGGTCGCGGCCTGCTGAGTCGCCGCGGCACAGGTACGGTCGGCGGTGGCGAACGAGATGGCCGCCGTCGAGACAGTCCCGCCGCCCCCGCGCGCCCGGCGCCGGACGCGGCTCGGCCTCGCCCTCGACGCAGTCATCGTGCTCGGCGTCGTGGCCGTCGTCGCGTTCCCCGTGGCGGCGCGCATCGCGGCCTCGCGGCTGCCGGAGGGCGCGCCGCCGGCGCTCGCGCCGCTGCCCGCCGGGCTGCCGCATCCCGCGCTGCGCGACGTGCCGGTCGGCCTGCGACGGGGTGACCTGAGCAGCGCCGCGACCGCGGTCCTGGGGGCGCCCCGCGCCCGGGCGCTGCTCGCGGTGGTCCGCAAGGGGACATCCGGGAACCCGGTGCCCGGTCGGTACCCGTACAGCTATCCGGCGCTCGACCGGATCCTCCCGCGCAGATTCGCGCCCGCGCAGGTGGCCGCCGCCACGGACCTCGGGGCGAAGCTCATCGTGCGCGACGCGTACGGCAGCGGCTGGGCCGCGCCCGCGGCGTACGCGGTCCTCGACCGGGCGCGCGCGGGCGGCGCGTGCGACCCGGCGATCGACCTGCTCCTGCTCGTCGAGGCCGACACGTACACCACAGGCCGGATCGTGGCCCGCGAGGCCGCCCGCGCAAGCGCGGCGTGCCCCGGGGACCCGGCGCCGGCGTGGCTGCTCGGCCAGTACCAGTCCCAGGTCGCCCCGGCGAAGGGCAGCCCCGCGGACGCGACGTTCGCGGGCCTCGTGCGCGCGCTGCCCGGCGCGGGCGCCGCCTGGGCCGGGCAGGCCGACCTGCTGGTGCGCCGCGCGCTCGTCACCAAGACCGACCGGCCGTGGGTGATCCGCCACCTGTACGAGGGCGCGCTCGCGCGCTACCGGCGCGCGGCCCGGATCAGCCCGGGGCCGGAGGCCGACATGGGCGTGGCCCGGGCGCTCGCCGGCCTCGGCCGCTACCGGGAGGCGGCGGACCTCGAGGGGACCGCCGTCGCCCGCCTGAAGGGCGCGCCGCTGCCGCTCGCCCAGCTCGTGGTGTACCGCGAGGGCGCGCACCGCTGGGCCGCCGTCGCCGCGGCCGCGAACGCGCTGATCCACCTGCGCCCCGCGCGCCCAGCCGCGTTCTACCCCGCCGTCCCGAACGACGCCGGGTTCACGCTCGAGCCCGCCTACGGCCCGATCTCGCTCGGGGGCGGCGCGCGTGCGCTCCGCGTCGACCTGCAGCACGTGACGGCCGGGGGCGGGGCACCCGCGAGCCTCGGCGACCTGACGTTCCTGCCCGTGTCCCGGCCCGACTACGAC
>JAICUS010000398.1 GCA_025935735.1 Solirubrobacteraceae bacterium
GCTTCTGGACGTCTCCGCCGATGACGTCGAAGACCAGGTCGACGCCGCCGACGTCTTCCAGGGCGTCGTCATGGAGGTCGACGAACTCCTGCGCGCCGAAGTCGAGCGCCTTCTGGCGGTCGGCGGCCCGGCCGGTGCCGATGACGTAGGCGCCGGCCTCACGCGCGAGTTGCGTCACCATCGTCCCGACTGCGCCGGCCGCGCCGTGCGCGAGGACGCTCTGCCCCGCCTGAAGGTGGCCGTGGTCGAACAGGCCCTGCCACGCGGTCAGGCCCGAGATCGGCAGGCTCGCGCCCACGGTGAAGTCGACGTCGCCCGGCAGCGGCGCGAGGTTGCGTGCCTCGATCGCGACGTACTCCGCCAGGGTGCCGTCGCGATGCCAGTCCGCGAGGCCGAGCACCCGCTGTCCCACCGAGACCCCCGTTGTGCCGTACCCGAGGGCGGTGACCACTCCGGCCAGCTCGTGCCCGGGGATCGAGGGTGTCCGGTCGCGGCCGAGCCGATCCTTCCACGTCGAGGGCCACTCCATCTCGGTCGGGACGAAACCCGACGCATGAACCTGCACGATGACGTCGTTGATCGCTGCCGGCGGATCGGGCCGCTCCACGAGCTTCATCCCAGCGGTTCCCGCGGCCTCGTCCGTCACCACAATCGCCTTCATCCCGGACCTCCCTCTCTGTCGAGCTCTCGCGCTTTGGTCGCGATATCGCGGGCGTCGGCGTCGACACGCTCCCACACATGGCCCGCGCCGCGTCATCGAGCTCGCCGTCAAGGGTCGTGCGACGCGCGCTCGGATCATCGACCCGCGGCTCAGCTGATGTACGAGTGTTGTGGTGGGGATGACTGATGGACGGCGGCGGTCCGGCGTTCTGATGACAGCGGGCGTGACCGGGTCGGCGACCATCAAGCGGGACGGGACGTGTCGCGGCATCGCGAGTGCCATTGATTTCGTGGCGCGACGCGGTGGCGATGTGGCATCCGGATGAGAGTCCGTCGTCCTCCAACGGACAGGAATACATGACTATGGCGCGCCCCGGCGGGTACGTTCCCGCCGTGCTCCGCGCGCTGGGTCTGGGGTTGCTCGCCTGTCTCGTGCTTGCCGCGCCCGCGCGCGCGAGTGAGTTCCCGGTTCTGCTGAGCTCGGCGGCGGCGCCGGACGGGCTGCACCATGTCGTGATCTCCGGCTCGTACGCGTATGGCGTGTCGGTCGAGTCCGACGCGCTCGTCAGCTATGCGCGCGGGGCGGACGGCTCGCTCGCTCCGAGCGCCGTGGGCACGGTTCCGGGGGCGCGGGACCTCGCGGTCTCGGCGGACGGGCGTGACCTCTATGTGGTGGCGGAGGACGACAACGGGACGGCGCTGGCCGACTACCGGCTGGCCGGCGATGGGACGGCGACGTTCGCGGGGTGCCTCGGGACGCGGTCGGAATGCACGCCGACGCTCGGCTTCGACCAGCCGTCGGATCTGGCGGTGAGCCCCGATGGGCGCGATGTGTACGTGGCGGCCGAGTACCGGGTGGTGGACTTCCGGCGGGCGGCAGACGGCTCGCTCAGCGCGGCCGGGTGCGCCGGCGGTGCGGACTGCCAGGGCCCGAGCGCATATCTCGACGAGCCGCATGCGATCGCGGTCTCCCCGGGCGGGGGCGACGTGTACGTGACCGACGGCTACGACACCGTCCTGTGGCCCAGCAAGGTCGTCCACTTCACCCGGGCAGGCGACGGCAGCCTGCGCTACGCCGATT
This sequence comes from Solirubrobacteraceae bacterium, assembly GCA_025935735.1. Next base: position 1,742 of record JAICUS010000398.1, read on the forward strand.
GCGTCGGCACCGACATCCCGGTGAATGACGTGCCGTGCACACCGCTGCCCGCGGGCGTGGATTCCACGGCCGGACCGCTTGGGCTGGCGGTCAGCCCGGACGGGCGCGACGTGTACGTCAGCGGCGGGACGGGCGGGCTGGACGAGCTCGAGGGCACCGATGCGGTGACCCACTTCCGGGTGGGCGCCGGTGGGGCGCTGCGGTTCGCGGACTGCGTCGGTGACGGACCCTCCGGGTGCCCGGGGCTGCCCAGCGGGACGTTCGCGCTGCGCTACCCGCGCTCGCTGGCGGTCGATCCGGCCGGAACCGACCTGTACACCTCGGCGATCGTCGACGGCACGATCACGCACTTCGCGCTCGGGCCCGACGGGGCGCTGTCGTTCGCGAGTTGCGTCGGCTCCTCGCCCTCGCCGGCGTGCTCGTACGCGCCGTTCGCCGCCGTGGACACGCAGCGGGTGACGGTCAGCCCGGACGGCCTGAACCTGTACGCGCCCGGGGGCGGACGGTTGTTCACGTTCGGCCTGCAGGCCGCGCCGCCGGCGCCCAGCGGGACGCCGGCGACGGCCGAGCTGAGCGACCCGGCGTACGTCGAGCAGTTCAGCGTGCAGCTGCGCGGGCACGTCGTCCCGAACGCCGACCACTGGACGGACCGCTTCGAATACGGGCCGACGACGGCGTACGGCTCCTACACGAAGCAGGCCTCCGAGGGCGACGCCGGCGACGGATTCGACGTCGACGCGACCGTCCTCGGCCTCGCGCCCGGGACGACCTACCACTACCGGCTGATGGCGATGACGCCCGCGGGAGCGGTCTACACCCCGGACGCGACGTTCACCACCCAGGACGCGTCGCCGGGGGCGCCCGACGTGGAGACGATGGGCGCGCTGGGGAACGCCGGGACCGGCACGGCGCTGGCCGCGACGGTCCGCCCCGGCGGCGGGCCGACGACGTACCGCTTCCAGTGGGGGGAGACGAGCGCGCTCGGCCGCGAGACGCCCGCCCGCTCGCTCCCGGGGGACAATGCCTACCACTCGGTCACCGAGGCGATCGATGGCCTGACGCCCGGCACCGACTACTGGTTCCGCGTCGCGGCCACCAACTCGGCCGGCACCGTCTACGGCGCCACGAGCCGGTTCACCGCGGCGACGCCCGCGCAGACCGCGGCCACGCCGACGCCGAGCCCGACGCCCACGCCCACCCCAACGGCGCAGTCCACGACCGCGCCCCCCGCCCAGGCCGGGCCGGCAGCGGTCACCGCGACGGCGGCAACCCACCGCACCCCGCGGGCCCGCATCACCCACCTGAGGCTCCGGCACGCCCGCCGCGGCTTCGTCGTCACCTACCGCGACACGCGCCACCGCACCGTCCTGCTCGTCGTCACCCGCGGCCACAAGGTGGCGCTCCGGATCCGTCACCGCAGCCACCCGGGCCGCAACCGGATCCACCGCGGCCGCCTGCGCCCCGGCGCCTACGTCGTCCGGCTGCGGTCAGCCTCCGGCGCGGCGTTGGCCCGCAGCCTGCGCGTGCACGTCGCCCGCTGAGCCGGCACGCCGTGGTACGGCCGGGCGATGCCTGGGTAGCCGGAACCCATGAGCACGGTCCTGCGCAGGTCTCAATGGGCGTCCTGAGCGGGCTGCTCAGGGCCGTCGGCGGTCTGCTCTTGGGCGTCGGGGGCCTGCTGAAGGGTCTCTTCGCCGGGCTGGGACGGCTCGTCCGCCGCCTGTTCTGACGCCCTCGACGGCACTCAGTCGGGAACCGTCTGCTTGACCCCGCGGCGCATCTTGCGGATGGCCATGAAGCCCGGGCGGCGCGGCCGGCCATGCCGGCGCCCTGGACGGTCTTGGCCGGGCCGCTGCGCTTGACCTGCTTGCGCACCGACTTGGTCATGCGGGCGCGCCTGCTCTTGCGGCGTAGGAGGCTCATGCCGGCTGTCTACCCGGCGGACGCGAACGAGTGGGTGTGGATGACCGGCTCGCCGGCGGCGTCGGACGCGTCGAGGTCGACGGTGGCGAGGATCGCCCAGTCGTGATTGCCGGCGGGGTCGTTGACGATCTGGCGCACGGTCCACGCACGGTCCGCGCGCTGGATCATCAGCAGCTCCGGCGAGCGCGCGGCCGGGCTGTCGTCGAGCGACTCGTGCTCGTCGAAGTACTCGCCCAGGGCCGTCTCCCAGTCGGCCGCGCTCATCCCCGTGCGGTCGGGCTCGAGCGCGCCCAGGTCGGCGAAGCGGTCGCGCGCCGCGAGCCGGACGCGCTGGAACATCGCGTTGCGGACCATCACGAAGAACGCGCGCTCGTTCGCGGTGATCGGGCGCGGCGGCGCGACCGGTTCGCCGGCGGCGACGGCCGCCGCGGCGCGGGCCACGGAATCGGGATCGGTCAGCGCCTCCCACTCGTCGAGCAGGCTCGAGTCGATCTGGCGGACGGTCTCGCCCAGCCACTCGATGATGTCGTCGAGCTCATCGGTGCGCACGGCCTCCGGGACGGTCTGGCGCAGCGCCCGGTAGGTGTCGCTCAGGTAGCGCAACAGCAGCCCCTCCGAGCGCGCGACGCCGTACCCGGCGACGAACTCCCCGAAGGTCCGCCCCGACTCGTACATATCACGCACGACCGCCTTCGGGGAAAGGTCTGACGCGAGCACCCACGGGTGCGTCTCGCGGTAGAGCGCGAGCGCCTGCTCGAGCCCCTCGGCCAGCGGCTTCGGGTAGGTGACCTCCTCCAGCAGCGCCATCCGCTCCTCGTACTCGATGCCCTCGGCCTTCATGGCGGCCACGGCCTCCTCGCGCGCCTTGTTCGACTGCGCCATGAGGATCGGGAACGGGTCGTCGAGGATGGCTTCCACCACCGACAGCACGTCGAGCGCGTAGGTCTCGGACTCCGGATCGAGCAGCTCGAAGGCGCCCAGCGCGAACCGGGCCAGCGGCTGGTTGAGCGCGAAGTCGTCCTGCAGCTCGGGCGCGAGCTGGAGCGTGCGGCCGTGCTCGTCGGGCGCCGCCAGGCGCTGGAGCACGCCGGCGGTCAGCAGCTCCTCGGTGAGCGAGCGGGCCTGCTCGGCCAGCCGGGTGCGGCCGCGCTCGTCCTCGTGGTTGTCCTCGAGCAGCGCGCGCATGACCTCGTCCGGGTCCGCCCGCTGGTTGACGAGGTTGAGGATGATCGCGTGATTGACGCGCATCCGCGACACGAGCGCCTCGGGCACCGCGTTGCGCAGCCGCTCGAAGGTCTCCTCGGTCCAGCCGACGACGCCCTCGGGCGCCCTGACCTTCTGCACGCGCTTGCGCTTGGCCGGGTCGTCGCCCGCCTTGGCCAGCCGGCGCGCGTTCTCGATCGTGTGCTCCGGTGCCTGCACGACGACGTAGCCGGCGTCGTCGAACCCGGCGCGCCCGGCGCGGCCGGCGATCTGGTGGAACTCGCGCGCCTTCAGCAGCCGCTGGTTGGTGCCGTCGAACTTCGCCAGGCCGGTGAAGACGACGGTGCGGATCGGCACGTTGATGCCGACGCCGAGCGTGTCGGTCCCGCAGATCACCTTCAGCAGCCCGGTCTGCGCGAGCTGCTCCACCAGCCGGCGGTAGCGCGGCAGCATCCCCGCGTGGTGCACGCCGATCCCCGCGCGGACGAGCTTGGAGAGCGTCCTGCCGAACCCGGCGGTGAACCGGAACGCGCCGATCGCCTCGGCGATGGCGTCCCGCTCCTCGCGCGTACAGAGCTTGGCCGACAGCAGCGACTGCGCGCGCTCCAGCGCCGAGGCCTGCGTGAAGTGCACGACGTAGATCGGCGCGCGCCGGGCCTGCACGAGCTCCTCGAGCAGCTCGTGCAGCGGCGCCAGCGACCACGAGAAGTGCAGCGGCACCGGCCGCGTGGCGTCGTCCACCAGCGCGGTCTCGCGGCCGGTGCGGCGCGTCAGGTCCTCGCGCAGCGCGCGCACGTCGCCCAGCGTCGCCGACATCAGCAGGAACTGCGCCCGCGGCAGGGTCAGGATCGGCACCTGCCACGCCCAGCCGCGCTGCGGCTCGGCGTAGAAGTGGAACTCGTCCATCACGACCTGGCCGATGTCGGCGTCGCGCCCCTCGCGCAGCGCGATGTTGGCCA
>JAICUS010000893.1 GCA_025935735.1 Solirubrobacteraceae bacterium
CACCACGGCCGAGCTGCGGGGCGCCCACGTCGACTCCGCGCACCTGGCCGGGCTGCTGCACGACGTGGGCAAGCTGCTGATGCCGGCGGCGTTCGGGATCGAGGCGGTGGAGAACATCGTCCGCGACGCGCCGGAGGGCGCGCCCCGGGCGGCGCTCGAGCGCAAGCGGCTGGGTCTCGACCACGCGGCCGCCGGCGCGCTGCTGGTCGGGCTGTCCGACCCCGCCGACGACGTGGTCAAGGCGATCTCCTACCACCACGGCGGCCCGACCGGCCTGGTCTGCCCGAGCCCCGAGGCGGCCTGCGTCCAGGTGGCCAACGCGGTCGCGCACCTGCTGGCCGCCGACGAGATCGACCGCGACCTGCTCGGCGTCGCGCTGGAGCGCCTGAAGGCCGAGCCCGAGCTGCTCGACGAGGTGGCCGAGCGCGCCGGCGTGCAGGCGGCGGGCGCGAAGGGCGACCTCTCGGAGGCCGTCGGGCGCCTCGAGGCCGTCGCCCACATCGACGACCTCACCGGCCTGCGCAATCGCCGCAGCTGGATCGAGCACGTCCGCCGCGAGCTGGCCGCCGGCCGGACGGGGGCGCTGCTGATCTGCGACGTCGACTGCTTCAAGGAGGTCAACGACCGCCATGGCCACCGCGCCGGCGACCTCGTGCTCACCGAGGTGGCCCGCGTGCTGGCCCGCCACGGCGCGGCCGGCCGGCTGGGCGGCGACGAGTTCGGCGTCTGGGTGGCCGAGCCGGACGCGGGCGAGAGCACGGCCAAGGCCATCTCCGACGAGGTCGTGGCGACGCTCCCGCCCACGCTCGTCACCGGCGAGACGCCGCTGGGCATCTCCGTGGGCGTCGCCCGCGCGGACGACGACACCGACGTGATGGAGCTGATGGAGCGCGCCGACCGGGCGCTCTACGCGGTCAAGCCTGGCGGCCGGAGGGCACGCTAGATTCCGCCCATGGGGGCGGAGATCTACTTCGACGTCGGTTCGCCGTACTCGTTCCTGGCCGTCGAGCGCGCCGAGCGCGTGCTGGGCGAGGCGCCGGTCTTCCGGCCCGTCCTGGTCGGCGGGCTGTTCAAGCTCGCCGGCCGCGCGTCCTGGGGCGTGGGCGACCCGGCGCTGCGCGAGGCCGGGATGCTGGAGGTCGAGTCGCGCGCGATGGCCTACGACCTGCCGGCGATCCGCTGGCCGAAGCCCTGGCCGGGCGATTACCTGACCGCGATGCGGGTCGCCGTCTGGGCCGACGCCCAGGGCGCCTGCGCCGCCTACGCGTTCGCCGCGGGCCGGCGCGCGTTCCTGTGCGGCTGCGACCTGAGCCTCGACAGCGAGGTCGCCGCCGCGGCGCAGGAGGCCGGCCTGGACGGCGCGGAGGCACTCGCCGCCGCCCGCGATCCCGCGGTCAAGCGCGCGCTGCGCGAGGCCACCGAGGCCGCGTTCGCCCGCGGCGTGCTCGGCGTCCCCACCGTGGCCGTGGGCGACCGGCTGTTCTGGGGCGACGACCGGCTCGAAGA
>JAICUS010000487.1 GCA_025935735.1 Solirubrobacteraceae bacterium
AAGCACCTCGGCGACGTGTATCTGAACGGGCGCAGCTTCTACGAGGTTCCCGGCCGGGCTGAGCTGGCCGATCCACCGCTGCGGACCGAGGTCCTCGATGACTGGACGCAGACGCTGGACCGCGTCCGCGACCCCGACCAGACGCGCTACGTCTGGTACGCGGAGGTGGGTCCCGGGGAGACGACGATCTGGGCGAACTTCCAGGGCGCGGACCCCAACGCGGAGCTCGTCGAGATCAACGTGCGGCGCTCGGTCTTCTCCCCCACCGAGCACCACGTCGACTACGTCACCGTCCGCGGCTTCGAGCTGGCGCACGCCGCCACCCCGTGGGCCCCGCCGACGGCCGACCAGCCCGGCCTGATCGGCCCCAACTGGGCGAAGGGTTGGATCATCGAGGACAACGTCATCCACGACGCGAAGTGCTCGGCCGTGTCGCTGGGCAAGGAGGCCTCGACCGGCCACAACTATGCGACGCTGCGCGGGGACAAGCCGGGTTACCAGTACCAGCTCGAGTCGGTGTTCTCGGCCCGCCGGATCGGCTGGGACCGCGAGCACGTCGGGTCGCACGTCGTCCGCGGCAACACGATCTACGACTGCGGCCAGAACGCCGTCGTCGGGCACCTCGGCTGCGTGTTCTCGACGATTGAGAACAATCACATTCACAGGATCGCGATCAAGCGCGAGTTCTACGGCTACGAGATCGCCGGGATCAAGCTCCACGCGGCGATCGACGTGGTCATCCGCCACAACCGCATCCACGACTGCTCGCTCGGCACCTGGCTGGACTGGCAGACGCAGGGCACGCGGGTGTCGCGCAACCTCTTCTACGCCAACCGGCGCGACCTGTTCGTCGAGGTCAGCCACGGGCCGTACGTCGTCGACCACAACGTGCTCGCGTCGCCGGCCTCGCTGGAGATCTTCAGCCAGGGCGGCGCGTTTGTGAACAATCTTGTGTGCGGGACTGTCGCGCTCGAGCCCGTCGTCGACCGGCCCACGCCCTACCACGCGCCGCACAGCACGCAGGTCGCCGGCTACGCCGCGATCCTCGGCGGCGACGACCGCCACATCGGCAACGTCTTCCTGGGCGGCGACGCGAGCCGCGTCTACGGGCCGGGCGCCCGCTTCGGCCACGCGGCCGGGTACGGCACCGCCGGCTATGACGGGCACCCACAGTCGCTCGCGGAGTACATCGCGCTGGTCGGCGACCCGTCGCTCGGCGACCACGAGCGCTTCAAGGGCACCGGGCAGCCCGTCTACATCCACGACAACGTGTATGCCGACGGCGCCCCCGCGTTCGCCGGCGAGCGCGGCGCGGTGTGGCTCGACGACGCGAGCTTCGCGGTCGTGGACGAGGGCGACGCGGTCTATCTCGAGAGCCGGCTGCCGGAGGGGTTCGACGAGGCGCGCGTCGGGCTCGTCACGGGCGCCGACCTCGAGCGCGTCCGGTTCGCCGGCGCGGACTTCGAGGAGCGCGACGGCAGCCCCGTCCGGCTCGACGCCGATCTCCTGGGCGAGCCGAAGACCGCCGGGCGCACCTATCCGGCCGGGCCGCTCGCCGCGCTCGCGCCCGGCACCGCGCGCACCCGCGTCTGGTGATCTCGATCCCGACAGAGGAACCCACCGCCATGCAGATCACCCGCAGCAGCATCGACACCCAGAAGGGCCCCGCCGACTGGTTCACCGGCGACGTCTACATCGACGCCGTCGCCGCCCCCGCCGGCACCTCCACCTACGCCTCCGCGAGCGTGCACTTCACCCCGGGCGCCCGGACCGCCTGGCACACCCACCCCCACGGCCAGACGATCTTCGTCACCGAGGGAGTCGGCCGCTGCCAGCGCGAGGGCGGCCCGGTCGAGGAGATCCGCCCGGGCGACCGCGTCTTCTTCGAGCCCGGCGAGAACCACTGGCACGGCGCCGCGCCGAACCGCTTCATGGTCCACGTCGCCATCCAGCAGGTCGACGAGAGCGGCAGTCCGGTCACCTGGGGCGAGCACGTCACCGACGAGCAGTACGGCGCCGCCGCTGCGTGAGGCCGGCGCACCGCGGCGCGTTCTTCTACCCCGGCTGACCCGCGCACGCTGAGTCACCCCAGCCGCGCGGCGCGGGTCAGGAGGTGGCGGCGCTCGGGTTCGCTGGTGGTGCGGCGGGCCGCCTCTCGGTAGCCGGCGCGCGCCGCGTCGTGGTCGCCGGCCATCTCCAGCAGGTGGGCCCGCACGGACGCGAGGTGGTGGGAGGCGGAGACGCGCTCGTCGGCCGAGAGGGCGTCGAGCAGGGTCAGCCCGGCCGCGGGTCCTTGCACCTCGGCCACCGCCACCGCCCGGTTGAGCGTCACGGTCGGGTTGGGTGCCACGCGCTCCAGGACCGTGTAGAGGGCCAGGATCTGCGGCCAGTCGGTGGCCTCGGCGGTGGGTGCCTCGTCATGGACGGCGGCGATGGCGGCCTGGAGCTGGTACGGGCCGATCGGGCCTCGCGACAGGGCGCCGGTCACGAGGGCCACGCCCTCGGCGATGGCTCCGGTGTTCCAGAGCGTCCGGTCCTGCTCGCTCAGCGGCACCAGCGACCCGTCCGGGGCCGTGCGGGCCTCGCGGCGGGCGTCGGTCAGCAGCAGCAGGCCCAGGAGCCCGGCCACCTCGCCGTCGCCGGGGAACAGCCGATGGAGCTCGCGGGCCAGCCGGATGGCCTCGGCCGTCAGCTCGGCCCGCACCAGCTGCGCCCCCGACGTCGCCGTGTAGCCCTCGTTGAAGACGAGGTAGACCACATGGAGCACGACGCCGAGCCGCTGCGCCCGCTCAGCCGGCGGCGGCAGGTCGAAGCTCGCGCCGGCGGCCTTGATGCGCTGCTTCGCCCGGCTGATGCGCTGCGCCATGGTCGCCTCGGGCACGAGGTAGGCCCGGGCGATCTCGGCCGTCGACAGGCCGCCGACGGCCCGCAGAGTGAGCGCGATCTGGGACGGGGGCGTCAGCGCCGGGTGGCAGCACAGGAACAGCAGCGTCAGGGTGTCGTCCTCGCCACCGGACGGCGAGGGCGGAGTGCGGAGGGCGTCGGCCTCCTCCCGCCGGCGGCGGGCGGCGTCGCTGCGCAGCTGGTCGGCGAGGCGACGCGACGCGACGGTCAGCAGCCACCCGCGGGGGTTCTCCGGCCAGCCCTGCGCCGGCCACTGGGCCGCGGCCGCCGCCAGCGCCTCCTGGACGGCGTCCTCGCAGGCGTCGAAGTGGCCGTAGCGGCGCACCAGCGCGCCGAGCACCTCCGGGACCAGCCGCCGGACGGCCCGCCAGTCGGTCACGGCTCGACGTCGGCCTCGTGCATGAGCGGCCGGACCTCGACGCCCCAGTAGCGCGCCGACGGGTTGCGAGCCGCGATCTCCAGGGCCCGTTCCAGGCTGTCGCAGTCGAGGATCGTGAAGCTGCCCAGGTACTCCTTGGCCTCGGCGTAGGGGCCGTCGGTCACCGCCGGCGTCCCGCCGGAGACCCGGACCACCTTGGCGTTCACCTGGTCGGCCACCCCGTAGGCGCCGACCAGCTCGCCCGACTCGAACAGCTCCCGGTTGAGGGCATCGGTCTCGCGCAGGATCTCGGCGAAGGCCTCCGCTCCCACAGAGCTGAAGGCTTCCTCGTTGCCGTAGATCAGCAGCATGTACTTCACAGCGCGCTCCTCTCTCACCGCTCTGACCGGGCCGGTCCGACCAGCTCGCCGCCGGCCCCGCGATCGTCCAGCACCAGCTTCGATTGGCCGGTGACGGTGTAGCGGATGTGGGTGACCTGCGGCGCCTCGACGACCCGGGTCGGGACCAGCTCGATGCCGTCGTCGGCGCCGAGGCCGAGGCCGGCGTCGAACAGGCGCTGGCCGTCGCCCAGCAGCACCGGGGCGATGTGCAACTCGAGCTGGTCGAGCAGCCCGGCGGCCAGCGCGAGGCGCACGAGCTCCCCGCCGCCGGCCACCGCCACGTCCCGGCCACCGGCGGCGTCCCGGGCCAGCTCGATCGCCCGCTCCAGTCCTGCGGTGACGAACGTGAAGGAGGTGCCACCCCGGCGTTCGAGCACGTCCCGGCGACGGTGGGTGACGACGAACACCGGGGCGTGGAACGGCGGCTCCTCGCCCCAGGGGACCTCGCCGGCGTCGAACATGCGCCGGCCCATGACATACGCCCCGGCGGCGGCGAACGTCTCCTCGACGATGTCCGAGTCGATCGACTGCTCGCCGCCGGCGAAGCCCAGCCGCTCGCGCCAGGCCACGGCGTCGACGGCCCAGCGGGTGACCCGGAAGAACCCGGGCGCCTCGGGGCCCTGCATCCAGCCGCTCATGTCCTGAGGCGCCCGCGGGTCGCGCGGGCCGGTGTAGAAGCCGTCGAGGGACACCGACATCTGGGCGGTCACATTGGTCATGCCCATCTGTCGGAGCCGTCCGCCGGTTCTCGACACGCGCCTCAGGAACGCGAAAACCCCCGGCAGGGTGGGGGAGCCGCTCCCATCACCCCGGAGCGTCGAGCTCGGCGATGAGGGCGTCGACGCGGTGGGAGATCTCGTCGCGTGTCGCACGGACGGCGTCGATCGGCCTGTCCTTGGGGTCGGGGGCTGGTGGAGCTGGTGAATGAGCGGGCGGGTAGGCCGGCGCGGTACGCCGGCTCAGGCCGCCGAGCGCAGCGTCGACGAGCGACACGACCGGG
>JAICUS010000488.1 GCA_025935735.1 Solirubrobacteraceae bacterium
CAACGGGAGCGCGGCCGGGACCGGCTGCGTGGCGGCCATGAGCATCCGCTCGACGCCCGCCGCCCAGCCCATGCCGGGCGTGTGCGGGCCGCCGATCTGCTCGGCCAGGTTGTCGTAGCGCCCACCGCCGCCGAGCGTGTTCTGCGCCGCTTCCAGCGCGCCGGACTGGTACTCGAACAGCGTCCGCGTGTAGTAGTCCAGGCCGCGCACGAGCGTGGTGTCGACCTCGAAGTCCTGCCCCGCCCCGCGCAGCAGGTTGCACACCTCGGCGAAGTGGTCGAGGTCGTCCTGGGGCAGGCGGTCGATCAGCCGCGGCGCGTCCGCCATCACCCGCTGCGTGCTCTCGTGCTTGGCGTCGAACGCCCGCAGCGGGTTGAGGTCGATCCGGGCTCGAACCTCGCCGGAGAGCTCGGATTCGCGGGCGCGCAGATACGCCTTGAGCTCCTCGCGGTAGGCCGCCCGCGACTCCGGCTGGCCGAGCGTGGCCAGCACGAGCTTGACGTCGCGCGCGCCGATCGCCTCCAGCAGCTCGCCCAGCAGCAGGATCAGCTCCGCGTCCACGGCGGGGTCGGCGCTGCCCACCGCCTCCGCCCCGATCTGCCAGAACTGCCGGTAGCGGCCGGCCTGCGGGCGCTCGTAGCGGAAGAAGCTCTCCAGGTACCAGAGCTTCACCGGCTGCGGGAGCTTCTGCATGCCGTGCTGGAGGTAGGAGCGCACGACCGGCGCCGTGCCCTCGGGGCGCAGCGTCAGGCTGTCCCCGGAGCCGTCGGCGAACGTGTACATCTCCTTCTGCACGACGTCGGTGGCCTCCCCCACCGTGCGCGCGAACAGCTGGGTGGTCTCGAAGGCCGGCGTCTCGATGCGCCCGTAGCCGGCGCGGCTGAGGATCTTGCGCGCCGTCTCCTCCAGCCGCGCGCGCTCCTCCGCGACGTCGGGCAGCACGTCGGACGTGCCGCGCGGGGCCTGGAAGCGGCTCGTCACCGCGCGGCGAGCTCGCGCAGGAACGGATTCGTCGCCCGCTCGCGCCCGAGCGTCGTCGTCCCCATGTGGCCGGGGATGACCCGGGTGTCGTCGGGCAGGGTGTCCAGCAGCGTGGCGATCGACGCCATCAGCGTCGCGTGGTCGGCGCCCGGCAGGTCGGTGCGGCCGACCGAGCCCTGGAAGAGCACGTCGCCCGAGAAGATCGCCTGCTCGTCCGCGAGCGAGTACGTCACGTGGTCGATGCTGTGTCCGGGCGTGGAGATCACGTCGATCTCGAAGCCGGCGAGGCTCAGGCGGTCGCCGCCGGCGACGGTGTGCTCGGGCGTGTAGCCCTCGAAGGGCCCGAAGCCCGGGAAGGTGACGATGTGCTCGAGCCACTGCACCTCGCCGGCCGGGCAGTACACGGGCGCGCCGGTGGCCCGGGCCAGCGGCGCGACGGCGCCGACGTGGTCGAAGTGCGTGTGGGTGATGAGGATCGCCGCGATCGTCACGCCCAGCGCCTCGATGGCCTGGATCAGGCGCTCCGGCTCGTCGCCCGGGTCGATCAGGAGCGCCTGCGTCGTCCTGCCTCGCGCAGAGCGCTCGTCACCGCTTCGCTCGTCGCGGCGGGCGATCCAGGTGTTCTCCTGCACCGGCCCGACCGTGAAGCCGCGGACGTCCATCAGGACTTGTTCTGCTGCTGCTTGCGCTGCACGCGGTTGTAGACCGCGCGGTCGGTGAAGTAGGCCAGCGGCGTGTAGAGGACCATGGCGAACAGGGCCAGGAAGAGGCCCTGGCCGACCGACGTGTTCTTGCCCAGCACGTGCACCTGGGTGAGCACGAACAGCACGCCCGCCATGGCGACCGCCTTCACGGCCGCGCTGTTCCAGCTCGGCGGCTTGGCCCGGCGGTCGCGCGCGCTCGCGCGGCCGGCCTTCTTGCGCTCCTCCGGGGTCGGCTTGCGGCCCGTCCGGCCGCGGGACTCGATGGCGCCGGCGGCGTTGCCCCGGTGCTTGGTCCGCCTCTTGCGCTTCGTCTGGGCCATGGCAGCTACGAGGGTAGATGATCCTCGAGGGGCGCAGGGGCGCGAAGTGGCACGTTTTCCGGGAAATCCGCGAGCGCGGCGCGCGGCGCGGGGGCGACGAGCTCGGCGCCGGTCACCCGGGCGTGCCGGGCGACCGCGGCGACCACGCCGGCGGCGGTCGTGCGCGTGTGGTCCTCGATGTTGGTCGACACCTGGACGACGCCGGTGGCCGGGAGCTGCAGGCCGAGCGCCTTGACGTGGTCTGAGCGCAGGCCGCGGGCGATCTCGCGCGCGGTCTCGAGCGGCGCGTCGATCTCGACGTTGAACGCCACCAGCGGCGGGCGGGCGGCGACGAGGGTGGCGCCGGCGGTCGGGTGCGTGGGCGGGCCGAAGTCGGGCTCGAGGCCGTCGAGCGCGCCGGGGCGGCGCAGCTCGGCGCGCGTGCGGCCGCCGGCCAGCTCGCCGTACAGGTACACGGGCAGCCCGAGCTGCCCCAGCTCGTCGGCCAGCACGAGCGCCTCGGCGATCGCCGCGCCGCGCTGGGCCTCGTCCAGGTAGACGATCGGCGCGACGTCGAGCGCGCCGACCCGCGGATGGACGCCCCGGTGCCGGCGCAGGTCGATCCGCTCGATCGCCACCTCGGCCCCCGCGACCACCGCCGCGTGCAGCCGCCCCGGCTCCCCCACGAGCGTGAACACCGCCCGGTGGTGATCGGGATCCGCGGACCAGTGGACCGGCGCGAACGCCCGCGCGAGCGCCTCCAGGACCGCCGCGTCGCGGCCCTCGGACACGTTCGGAACGGCGATCAGAGCAGGAATCGGCCCGCCTCGATCACCCGCGTGCCGCCGATGTCCAGCGTCGGCTCGAGCACCACGGAGTCGAGGTGGACGGGCACCGAGACCGTGCCGCCGATGCCCGCGCTGGCCCCGAATGCCACGTGCACCGTGCCGAGGATCTTCTCGTCCTCGAGCACGTTGCCGGTCAGCGTGGCCTGCTCGTTGGTGCCGATGCCGAGCTCGGCCAGGTTCGTGCCCTGCTCGCCGGCCGCGCGCAACGTGGCCAGCAGCTGCTCGGCCTGCGGGCCGCTCGCCTCGGCCAGGTGCCCGTCGCGGACCGTGAGGACGTTCTCGCCCTCCGCCAGGCCGATCCCGGCCAGCGAGGCCACGACGAAGCGCCCCTCGCCGCTCAGCGGCGAGACGAACCCCTCGCCGCACGGCAGGTTGCCGAACGCCCGCGCCGCGGTCAGGTCGCCGTCGTCCGGCACGCCGGTCCGGCCGCTGAGGTCCATGCGGAAGTCGGAGCCGCGCGGGCAGGTGAAGCGCGCCTCGTCGGCCGCGGTGAGCAGCTCGGCGAGCGCCCGGCCGCGCCGCTGCAGCTCCCCCATGTCCGCGGTCATCAGCCGGGCCAGCAGGTCGGCGGTCACGCCCGGCAGCGTGGCGCCGCGGGCGCCGTTGTCGGTCGCCGCCTTGCGCGCGCGTGTGTGCGACAGCGAGCGGCTGGTCGGCGCGATGAACACGTCCGCCGCGGCGAGCGCGGCGGCCACCGCGGCCGGCGGCTCCTGCCCGTTCACCTCGCGCGCGTCCATCACCGCCAGCACCGCCTCGGCCCCGGCGCGCGACGCCTCCGCGCGCAGCGCCTCGCCGATCTCGCGCGTGCCCTCGTCGACCACGACGAGGACGTCCTCGCCCTCGCGCACGCCCAGGCACTGCCCGATGACACTCCGCACCGCCGGCTCGAGATCGCTCATGGCCATGATCCTGTCAGGCGAGACGATGGTTGCGCGCGCACATTAAGGGGTCTGACCCCCTTTAGGTTCTTTAGGTTCGTGCCGATGGTTTGCTAGGCTAATTAGCGATGCAAACCATCTCCGCCCCAGACCTCGCCCACCGGCTGCGCCCCCTCATTGCGCGGCTCGGCCGGCGGCTGCGCCAAGAGGCGGGCGGAGAGCTGAGCCCGTCGCAGGGCGCGGCGCTCACCACGATCTCCTGCCACGGCCCGCTCACCCCGTCGGAGCTGGCCAGCCGGGAGCGCATCCAGCGGCCCACGGCCACCCGCGTGCTCGCCCGCCTCGAGGAGGCCGGGCTGCTCGAGCGCGCCGAGGACCCGTCGGACCGCCGCTCCAGCCTCGTCAGCGCGACCCCCGCCGGCCGCGCGCTGCTCGCCGCCCATCGCGAGCGCAAGGACGCCTTCCTGGCCCGCCGGCTCGACCGGCTCGACCCGTCGGAGCTCGCCGTGCTCGACCGCGCGGCGACCATCCTGGAACGGGTCCTCGAGGAGGCCGCGGAGTGACCGCGGCCATCGAGCGCACCTTCATCTCACTGCGCGTCCCGAACTACCGCCGCTACTTCGCGGGACAGGTCGTCTCGGTCAGCGGCAACTGGATGCAGAACGTGGCCACGATGTGGCTGATGGTCAAGCTGACCGGCTCGGGCGTGTCGGTCGGGCTGACCGCCGCACTGCAGTTCCTGCCGATCCTGCTGTTCGGCGCCTGGGGCGGCCTGCTGGCCGACCGCATGCCCAAGCGGCGGCTGCTCACCTTCACCCAGCTGGCCATGATCGTCCCCACGGCGACGCTGTTCGCGGTCACCGAGGGCGGGGTGGTCACGCCCTGGATGGTGCTGGCGCTCGTGCTCGTGCAGGGCGCGATCAACGCCATCGACAACCCGGCCCGCCAGGC
>JAICUS010000707.1 GCA_025935735.1 Solirubrobacteraceae bacterium
CCCGCTGGGCACGCCGAACTCGGTGATCATCACCGCCTGGCCGGCATGGTGGGCGCGCAGGTCGCGCAGGTAGGCGGCGTACGGGTCGGCGGCGGAGCGCAGGTCGGCCTGCAGGCCGAGGAAGTCGGGGTAGTACGGATAGGCGTGGTAGGAGGCGAAGAAGCCTCCGGGCCAGGCCGGCGTGGCGCGCAGGTGCATGGCGTCCACGGACACGAGGTCCTCGGTGGGCAGCGGCTCGTCCGGATGGGTGAGCGGGTCGTCGGTCAGCCAATTGGTGAAGGTCAACGGGCGGCTCCAGCCGCGGGCGGCCTCCAGCGCGGCGAGGTGGTCCAGCCGGGCGGCGATCCAGGACTCCATCGGCGTGGCGTCCGGCGTGGCCGTGACATAGCGGCCCTGATAGGGCGCCACGCCCGCGTTGAGCCGGTCGGTCGACTGGACGGCCTGCGGATCCCACTCGATGCCGGGCGACCAGGCGAGCAGCCAGCGCGAGACGTCGGAGCGGTAGGTGCCGCTCGCGTGCCCGGGGCGGGCCGGGAGGTGGGCGTGGCCGTGCACGACGGCCACGGCGTCGGCCAGCTCGGCGTCGAAGCCGCTCGTGACCGCCGGGTCGTAGGCGTTGCCGGTGGCCAGGAATTGCTCCTCGGGGATCCAGACGCCCTGGATGAACCGCAGCGGGGCGCGCGGGTGGCGCCGGTCGTAGGCGGCGAGCGCGTCGTAGAACGCCGGGCGCAGGATCGTGTAGACGCGCACGACCCGGGCGCCGAGTGCGCCCATCCCGCGCAACCAGCGGTCATATTCCGCACGCGTGGCGGCGACCTCGCCCGGCTGGGTGCCGGGGACCGTGGCGCCGAGGTTGACGCCCGGCCAGAAGCGCGGAGCAAAGCCCTTGCCGGTCGCGAGCGCGACGTTCGGGCCCTGGACGGCAGCGGAGAGGGTCAGCCCGCCGCGCTTGGTCGGGCGGCCGGCGAACGACGCGGCGGAAGCGCCCGCGGGCAGGCAGAGGCAGACCACGAGGGCAAGGAGGGAGGACCGCACCACGCAAGTTGTAGTCGGCATCCCTTGCGCGGCTCCTTAGTGGCAGACTCCGCTCGCCCAGGAAAGAGGAGGAGGGGAGCGAATGGCGCGCGAGCACGTCATAGATCCGGGTCGCATCCATCACGCGTGGGACGCGTCGCTGGAGCCGACGCTACGGATCGGGCCGGGCGACACGGTCCACTTCGACATCAAGATGGCCGGCAGCGGCCAGGTCGAGAACGGCTGGCGGTACGAGCAGGCGCGGTTCGACTTCGACACGCTCTACAACCTGCTCGGCCCGGTGTACGTCGAGGGCGCGGCGCCCGGCGACACGCTGGAGATCGAGATCCTCGAGCTCAAGACCGGGCCCTGGGGCTGGACGTCGGTGCTGCCCGAGCTGGGCCTGCTGCCCGAGGACTTCCCCGACCCGTTCATCCGCTACTTCGACCTGACGCAGGGCGACACGACGCAGCTGGCGCCCGGCGTGCACATCCCGATCGAGCCGTTCCTGGGCACGATGGGCACGCTGCCCGACGACATCGAGCAGGCGACCCCGTTCCCGCCGCACAAGGGCGGCGGCAACGTCGACACGCGCCACCTGAAGATGGGCACGACCCTGCTGCTGCCGGCGTTCCGGGACGGCGGGCTGTTCTCCTGCGGCGACCCGCACGCCGCCCAGGGCGACGGCGAGGTGTGCGTGGCGGCGATCGAGACCGACATGCAGGCCACGCTGCGCATCGGCCTGCGCCGCCAGACCATCTCGATGCCCCGGTTCATCGTCCCCGGCCCGCTGACGCCGCGCACCGACGCCGGCGGCTACTACGGCACGATGGGGATCCACTCCGACCTGATGCAGGGCGCCAAGCAGGCGGTCCGCGGGATGATCGAGCTGGTCGTGGAGGAGCACGGCCTGGAGCGCGAGGACGCGTACGTCCTGTGCAGCCTGGCCGGCGACCTCAAGATCCTCGAGATCGTCGACGCCGGCGTGTGGAACGTCGGGTTCACGATGCCGCGATCGATCTTCGGAACGATCTCGTGAACAAGATCGAGAACGATCACAATCCCGATCACAATCGCGATCGCGATCACGATCATGCGCGCGACAGCCAGGTCGAGGGCGAGTCGCTGCTGCACTCGCTGGGCTATGACCAGCAGCTGCACCGCAGCCTGAACTTCCTGGGCAGCATCGCGCTCGTCGTCTCGGACATCACGCCGACCGCGTCGCTGCTGGTCATCGGCCCGGTGGTCATCGCCATCGCCGGCACCGGCTCGCTGTGGGCGTACCTGATCGGCTGCTTCCTCGCCCTCAACGTCGCGCTGTGCATGGGCGAGCTGGGCTCGATGTTCCCGACGGCCGGCGGCCTGTACTCGATCGTCACGCGGGTGATCGGCAAGCCGGTCGGCTTCCTGGGCATGCTGCTCTATGTCGGCCAGGCGATCTTCCTGCCGGCCAGCGTGGCCATCGGGATCGGCGTCTACGTCAACTCGCTCGTGTCCGGCGTGAGCACGAGCGCCGCCGCGGTGGTGGTGATGGTCGCGGTGACCCTGCTGGCGCTGCTGCGGATCAACTTCAACGCGGTCATCACGGGGTTCTTCCTCGCGCTCGAGCTGACCGTGGTGGTGATCCTGCTGCTGGCCGGCGTCATCCACCTGCAGCAGCCGCTGGACATCCTCACGCACCCGGTGATCGCCGACGGCGGCGCGCTGAAGAGCGTGGCCACCGGGGCGATCGTCACCGCGCTGGCCACCGCGCTGTTCTCGGTCAACGGCTACG
>JAICUS010000571.1 GCA_025935735.1 Solirubrobacteraceae bacterium
CCGGCGCGTTCCTGGTCCTCGCGCGCGGCTGGCTGATGCTGCGCCTGCGACGCCGAGCCGGGAGGGACCGGGCGTCGCCGTGAGCGCGCGCAGCGGCAGTGCCGACGAACCCGAGCCACACCCGCCGGCGCGTTCCGTTGAGGGTGAGCGCGAGCGGCCGCGCCCCGACCAGCGCGATGATGAAGGCGACGACCTGGCTCGGCCAGCGCCCGAGCCAGGGGCGCAGGCGCTCGCGGTGCACCAGCATGCGCGAGTTCTGTCGCCGCGCCGGTCGCGAACGCCGCCGCGCTCGCGGCGTGCCCGGAGGGAACGACGTGGTCAACGGCGCCACCCGCACCCGCCGCACCGCCGGGACGTTGCGCAGCGACGGGCGCGGACGCCGCACGACGCGCTTGATGCCCTGGTTGACCACCAGCGACGTGGCGCCGATCGACGCCAGGCCGCGAATCGCCGCCCGCTGGCCGCGCCGGCCGCCGCGCGCGGCGAGCGACGCGCCGATCGTGATCCACAGCCCCGAGTGGTTCGCCGAGCGGGAGAGCAACGGCAGTCCCCGATCCAGCCACGGCAGCTGAGCGCCGGCGACGCGGGCGAACAGCTCGCAATCGAGCCGGACGAGGGGTTCGAGCACGCCGCGGGGCCGGCGCAGGATCGGGATCTTCACCGCCATGCCGAGGCGTTACCCAGCGACGGTCGGCGAGACGCGGGAGGAGCTGGCCGCGCCGCCGGGTCGCGGCGGCGTTCGCCGCCTTCGCGGCTGACCGGCCGGCACCTTCGCCGGCGCGCTGGAGGTCTATGCCCGGAGGTCGCGATCCGCAAAGGTCCTGTTCGGAAACTGAGCGCGTCACCCGTGGGCGTCGTGTGGCGCACGCGTGCCAGGTACCGGGCACACCGGCCGATACGGGCGATTCGGCAAGATCTCGTGCCACTGGTCGCGGGTCAGGTCGCGGCCGGCTACCTGGCAGGCGAAGCGTTGCAGCGTCGGGCGGTCGAGCGGCCACTCGAGCGCGCTGCCGAGCTCGGTGATCAGTAGCCGGCCGCCGGGCTCGAAGGCGACCGCGGGAATCAGGCCCTTCGCGACGGGGAACGCGTCGCCCAGGCGCGAGCGCGAGCGAAGGTGCCAGACGGTCGCGGTCGCGTCCCATGCAGCTACGGCCAGCAGCTGCCCGTCGGGCGAGAAGGAGAGTTGCGCGACCGTCGCACCGGCCACCTTGGTCGCCGGGCCGCGCCGCCTGCCGCTGTGGGCGTCGACGAAGGTCACATAGCCGTCGTCGGTGCCGGCGGCGATCACCTGGGAGTCGGGCGACAGGGCGAAGGCCGTGGCGGGAACGTCGAACAGCGGCGCGCCCGACCGGGCGTCCCAGCCGACAGCCCTCGATCCCTCGCGACCGCGACAGCAGTCCGCGGCCACGAGGACGCGACCGTCGGGCGTGAACCCCAGTTGGCCGGCGCCGTAGAGGCCCGCGCCGAAGCGGAGCCGGTGTGTGAGGACCGTCCTTCCCGACCGCAGGTCGCGCACCTCGACGCGAGGCTCGCGGCGCTTGCCGGCCTCCTGCTGGATCGCCAAGCGTCCCCCGTCGGGTGAGACGGCCACCGCGGTGACCGGCCCGGAGAAGCGCAGCCGGCGCACGACCGCGCGCGACCGGACGTCCCAGATCGTGACGGTGCCGGCGAGCCCGCCGGTGACGAGCCGGCGGCCGTCCGGCGTGAACGCCATCGGCTCGGACAACTTGCCGTTGCGCCTGGGCAGCACCGCGATGGTCCGCTTGGTCCGCAGGTCGATCAGCGCGATGGTTCCGTCGCCAAGACTCGCTGCCATCACCGCGCCCCGCGGATCGACCACCGCGCACGGGTTCGACCAGCAACCCTTCCCCGGCGCGAAGACGAACCGGCGACCGATGCGCCGCGCGCCACCCGGGTCCCAGACCCGGAGGCTGCCGTCGTAGTTGGCGTCGAGTACCAGCCCCCGGCGGTCCAGCACGGCGCCGGCTCCTCGCGCATGCGTTGTCGCGTAGGTCTCGCGGAGCTCGCCCGAAGCGACATCCCAGACATGCGTGCCCTTGCTGGCCGCTCCCATGATCTGCTGGCCATCGCGCGTGAAGGCGAGGTTCAAGATCCACCCATCGGGCAGGTAGTAGGCGAGCTTGCGGTGCCGGCCCGTGCGCAGGTCGAGCAGCCCCACGGCGGAATACGGGTCGCCGGCGGTTCCCCCCCGGTAGTTGAGCGCGAGCGCGAGCCGGCGACCGTCCGGCGAGAGATCGAACCGCCCGCCGATCGGATAACGGCGCACGATCCGGCCGGCCGTCGCGTCCCACACCAGCGTCTTGCCCCGGTGGGCGGAGCTGATCAGCGCACCGTCTGAACGGAACATCAATTGCGCCGCCCACTGGCCACGCCGGAACGGATAGTGGCGCCGCCACAGCCGGCGCCCACTGCGCGCGTCGAGGAGCAGGAGCCGCTGGCCGGCGTTTGACGACGTCTGATCGATCGTGGGCAGGCCCACCGCGAGGTGGCGGCCGTCGGGCGAGTAGGCCAGCGCCGTGGTCGGCCCGTCGGTCTCCGGCCCGAGCCCGCCCCAGGACCCGATCCGGCGCCGGCTGCGGGACGTGACGTCGATCACGTGCACCTCCGAGCGGCGGCTCTGCCGCGTCCCCACCGCGAGCGTCCGCCCGTCGGGCGAGAAGTCCATCGCCTGCACCGCGACGGCCCGCTGGAGGTCCACCGGCGCGCCGATCGGCTTCCACGTGCGCAGGTCGGTGAAGCGGACGACGCCCCGCTCGTCCCCGCTCGCCAGCAGCCGCCCGTCGGGGCTGACCACGAGTGCGGCGATGCTGGTGCGCGTCAGCCGGAGGACGCGGATCGCCGCGGGGTTGCGCTGCAGCGCCGACAGCAGGTACGCCCGCGTCTCGACGCGATCCTCCAGCTCGACCGCGGCGGCTGCGTACAGCATCGACTGCTCGATCGTCGGTGCCGTCTGCGCCAGCGCGCCGATCCGCTCGGCGTCCGAGGTCAGTGCCTGCGTCTGAGCGGCGGATTCGGCGGTGCGCGCGTTGTTGCGCGAGACCAGGCTCAGCGCGGCTCCGGCGACCGCGGCGACGAGCAGCGCGGCGCCGACGGCGAGCAGGCCGCGCAGGCGGCGGTTGACCCGCTGCTCGGCGCGGCGCTCGCGCTCGGCCTCGGCGACGCTGGTGTCGAGGAAGGCGCGCTCGGTCGCGTTGAGCTCGGCGCGGCCGGACTGGGCGAGCTCGAGCGCGCCGGCGAGCCGTGCGCCGCGATAGAGGTCCGAGGTCTCGCGGCCGCCGGCGTCCCACACGCGGGCGGCGTCGCTGAGCTGGCGGTGTGCGCGGATCGCGGCGCGGTCCTCGTCGAGCCACCGGCGCAGCCGCGGCCAGGCGCGGATCAGGGCCTCGTGGGCGACCTCGGCGGCGCCGTCGTCGAGCGTCACGAGCCGGGCATCGGCGAGCCGCGCGAGCAGCGCCCGCACCGTGTCGGGCGAGGCGCCCTCGGGGACGAGCTCCTCGACGGTCACGCGGCGCCGCGAGTCCGCGCTGCCCTCGCCCAATTCGGTCATGCGCAGGAACACGCTGCGGGCGAGTGGCCGCTGCTCGCCCGGCAGTCCGTCGACCACCGCGTCCGCGGTGCGCGCGAGCGCGGAGGCGACGCCACCGGTCTCGCGGTAGCCGTCGACAGTGAGCGTGCGCCCGTCGCGCCGCTCCCAAGTGGCGCGCAGCGCGTGCGAGAGCAGCGGCAGGGCGCCGGGCTCGGCGGCG
>JAICUS010000693.1 GCA_025935735.1 Solirubrobacteraceae bacterium
CCAGTAGAGGACCGCGGAGATCGCGCCCTGCACGCGGCCGAACGCCATCTTGGTCCACTCGTACGGGCCGCCCTCCTGCGTGAACGCGCTGCCCACCTCGGCCAGCACGTGTCCACCCGCCGCAGCGACTTGATCAGCTTGCCCTTCTCCTCCAGGGCGAGCGCCGTGGTCTGCTCGGTGAACTCCTCGCTCGCGCGGGATGCGGCCATCGTCTATTTCCTCCAGGGGGACCCAGCGCCGAACCGGTGCGCTCCGCCGCGCAGCATGCCGGAAACGGCACCGGGATGGAAGCCGCGCTCTCATCCGGCGCCGCACCGCAGTTGGTTCGCCGTCGACCCGCCCGGCGTGACGCCGGCGCCCGACCGGGCATGAATGAGGGCTGCACACGTGATGACCCCTCGCACCGCCATGGGAACGAGATCGTCCAGACAAGCAGCCAAGCGGAGCCGGGCGGTGTTCGCCTACGCCGCCGCGTGGCTGTGCGCCGCGGCGATCGTCGTCGTGCCCGTCGCGCTGCTGCTGCGGCCGGACCGCGACGCGTCGGTCGCCGTACCGCCGATCCGCGACACGCAGCTGCTGGACGCCGCGCGGCGCGGCCACTGCGTGCTCGAGCGCGCCCGGCACGGACAGGCGCTGAACCCGCCGGTGAACGGGCCCGCGCGGCGCCCGCCCGCGCGCGCGGGCGTCTATGACCGGCCGCTGCCGCCGGTCGCGTTGACGTCGGCGCTGCGCCACGGGCTGGTGGCCATCCAGTTCCGCACCGGGCTGGACGGCGACACGCACAGCGCGCTCGAGAGCATCCAGTCCGCGCTCCCGGCGGGGACGATCCTCGCCCCGAACGGCACGCGGATGCCGTACGCGGTGGCCGTGACCGCCTATCGGCGCCTGCTCGGCTGCCCGCGCATCACGCCGTCGACGCTCGACGCGGTCCAGCTGTTCCGCGGGCGCTTCGTCGGCGCCGGCCCCGAGGCGGGCTGAAGCCCGCTACGGCTGCACGAGCCCGCGCCGCACCGCGTACAGCGTCAGCGCCACGCGGTCGCGCAGCTCGAGCTTCTCCAGCACGTTCTGCCGGTGGCGCTCCACGGTGTTGACGCTGATCGACAGGATGTCGGCGATCTCGCGGCTCGTGTGCCCCTCGGCGATCAGCTTGACCACCTCGGTCTCGCGCGGGCTGAGCTCCTCGCCCGGCACCAGCTCGCCCCGCTGCACCCTGCCCAGGTAGTCGCGCACGAGCGCGCCCACGGCCTTCGGGTACAGGAACGGCTCGCCCCGCATCGCGGTGCGGCAGGCGCTCACGAGGTCGGCCTCCGCCGAGGACTTGAGCACGTAGCCGGCCGCGCCCACCCGCAGCGCCTCGAACAGGAACTCCTCGTTGTCGTGCATCGACAGCATGAGCACGCGCACGGCGGGCTTGTAGTCGAGGATCCGGCGCGCGGCCTGCAGCCCGGTGAGCTTGGGCATCGAGATGTCGAGGATCGCGATGTCGACGTCGTGCTGCTGCGCACACTGCAGCGCCTCCGCCCCGTCCGCCGCCTCGGCCACGACGGTCATGTCGACCTCGTCCTCGAGGATCCGCCGCAGCCCGGCCCGGACAAGCGTGTGGTCGTCGGCGATGATGATCCGGATCGGCATGTCACTCGGGCCGCGGGACGTGGAGCCGGACGGCCGTCCCTCCCCCCGGCGCCGGCGCGACCTCGAGCCGGCCGCCGATGAGCAGCGCTCGTTCGCGCATTCCCCTGATCCCGCCCGCGGAATCCTCGGCCGCCGCCGGGCTGACGCCGACGCCGTCGTCGCTGACCACGAGCTCGACGCCGTCGCCGTCCGCCCCCAGGCGCACGTGCGCGCCGTCCGCCCCGGCGTGGCGGACGGCGTTGGTCAGCGCCTCCTGGGCGACCCGGTAGGCGACGAGCTCGGCGTCCGGGGACAGCGGCGGCAGGTCGGGGTCCAGCGAGCGGCGCACGGTCAGCCCCGTGCTCTTCTCGATGCGGTCGCACAGGCTGCGCAGCGCCGGCACCAGCCCGAGCTCGTCGAGCACCTCGGGCCGCAGGCGCCGGGCCAGCCCGCGCACCACCTCGAGCGTGGCCTTCATGGCCTCCGCGGTGGCGTCGAACTCCGCCGCCGCCTCGGCGGGCGGCAGCCGGCGCAGCCGGTCCAGCCGCAGCAGCAGGGCGGTCAGGCGCTGGCCGACCTCGTCGTGCAGGTCGGCGGCGATGCGGCGGCGCTCGGCCGCCTCGGCGACGAGCGCGCGCAGGGCGCTGTCGCGGCGCTCGGTCTCCAGGCGGTCGAGCATGTCGTTGAACGCGTCGGTGAGCCGCGTGACCTCGGACGCCGGGCCGAGCGCGGGGAGCCGGCGCCCGGGCTCCAGCGGGTCGATCCGGTTCATCAGCGCGGCGAGCCGGGCGAGCGGCGCGAACGAGCGCCGCATGAGGATGAGGTTGACCGTGAGCAGCACCACCAGGCCGGCGGCGAGCACGACGACGCGGCCGTTCGCGGGCTCGATGGTCAGCACGATCCCGGCGCCCAGCAGCACCACCGCGTTGGGCACGAACAGGCGCCAGAACAGCGGGATGTATGGCGAGGCCGGCCGCGACACGGATCGAGGGCTGACGCTAGCGGCGTTGGTGGACGCCGGGCGCCGCCATGGTGGATCGCCCCCATCGAATCAGCGCCGCGCGCGCCCGACACTGTCCGTCATGGCCCCCTTGCCGAAACTCTCGGCCCGCGACGACACCGAAGCGCTCGTACTGCGCCATCGCCCGCTGGCCCGCCACCTCGCGCGCCGCTACGTGCGCGCCGCCGACCAGCGCGACGACCTCGAGCAGGTGGCCTAC
>JAICUS010000259.1 GCA_025935735.1 Solirubrobacteraceae bacterium
CGGGGTCGTCATCCAGGCGCGCCCCGATGTGGCCGGGCGCGCGGCGCGGCTGCTCGGCCGGCTCGAGGCCGCCGCGGAGGACGGCCGCGGGCCGGCGGTGTGCCTGCACGGCGACGCCAACCTGCGCAACGCGATCCTGCTCGGCGACGGCCGGGTCGGGCTGATCGACCTCGAGCACGTGTCCGCCGGACCGGCCGCGGCGGACCTCGGCCAGCTGCTCGCGGGGCTGCTCCTGCGCGCCGACGGGGAGGCCGCGGGCGCCGCGCTGCTCGCCGGCTACGCCCGCGTCGCGCCGCCGCCGGGCCCCGCGGCGCTGCGCTGGCACACCGCGGCGTCCGCACTCGCCCGGGTCGCGCTGCCGGCGGTCGGCCGCGTGCGGCGAGACACGCTCGCCCGGCTGCCCGAGCTGCTGGACACCGCCGCCGGGCTCCTCGCCACGCGAACGGCGGTGGCGGCATGAAACCCGCGCTGCTCTTCTACTGCCAGCACTCGGTGGGACTCGGGCACCTGATGCGCTCCTACGCGCTGTGCGCGCGGCTGGCCGAGCGCTTCCGGGTCGTGCTGCTGTGCGGCGGCGAGCTGCCCGCCGGCATCCCGGCGCCCCCGGGCGTGGAGATCGTCGCGCTGCCGCCGCTGGGCGTCGCGGGCGGGCGGTTCGGCAGCCGCGACCGCCGGCTGAGCACCGAGCGCGCCTGGGCGCTGCGCTCCGAGCGCATCCAGGCCGCACTCCGCGAGACCCGCCCGGCGGTCGTGCTCGTCGAGCTGTTCCCGTTCGGCCGAGCGAAGTTCGCCCGCGAGCTCGTCCCGCTCCTGCGCGCCGCCCGGGCGATGGGCGCGTTCACCGCCTGCAGCCTCCGCGACATCCTCGTCAGCTCCCGCGTCGACCAGCGCGCCCACGACGACCGCGCCCGCGCGCTGGCCGACGCCCACCTCGACGCCGTTCTCGTCCACTGCGATCCCGGCTTCGCCCGCCTCGAGGACACCTTCACCCCGACCCACCCGCTCCGCACTCCGATCCACTACACGGGCTTCGTCACGAACCTAAAGCGCTCTGTCCCCCCAGGCGCCACGCCCTTAAAGGGGACAGTCCCCTTTAGAAAGCGCGAGCCGGTCCTCGTCGTCTCCGCGGGCGGCGGCCGGGTGGGCGAACCCCTGCTGCGTGCAGCGATTTCGGCACATCCGGTCGGCGGTCTGCGCATGCGCGCGATCGCCGGCCCGCTGATGCCCGAGCAGGCGTTCGCGAAGTTAAAGGGGACTGTCCCCGCCGGGGTTGAGCTGGTGCGGTGCGTCCCTGATCTGGGCGCTGAGCTGGGGCGGGCGCGGGCGTCGCTGAGCCAGTGCGGTTACAACACCGCGCTCGAGATCGTCCGTACCGGGGTCCCGGCGCTGGTGATGCCCTACGCGCCTGAAGGGGAGGACGAGCAGACGCGCCGCGCGCGCAGGCTGGCGGCGCGCGGCGCGCTGCTCGTACACGACGGGCGCGAGCCGCTGCGGCGCGCGCTCGAGCGGCTCCTCGACTTCACGCCCGCCACGGCCGCGCTCGACCTGGACGGCGCCCGCCGGACGACCGAGCTGCTGTGGGACCTGCGACCGGTGCTGGCGGCATGAGCGGCGGCTCCCGGGTCCTGCGGCCGTACGTCCTGCGCCAGTGGCGCGCGCTGGCCGGCGCCGGCGCGGCCAGCGGCGTGCTCGCGGCGGCCGACCTGGCCAAGCCGTGGCCGCTCGCGCTGATCGTCGACCACATCTTCACCCACCGGACGCCGCCGTTCCGCCTGGGCGAGGAGGACATCGAGCTGCTCGCCGGCGTGACCGCGCTGATCCTCGCCATCTCGGTGGCCGAGTCGCTGGCCAACTACTTCGCCGACCTGTGGCTGCAGAGCGCGGGCGAGCGGATCACGCACGAGCTGCGGGTGGCGATCTACGACCACCTGCAACGGCTCTCGCTGGCCTTCCACCAGCGCAGCCAGAAGGGCGACCTGCTCACCCGCGTGACCGGCGACGTCAGCGCGATGGGCAACCTCTTCTCCGACACGCTCGGCGAGATGGTCCAGTCGGCGCTGCTGTCCATCGGCATGACCGCGGTGCTGATCTGGATCGACCCCGTGCTGGCGCTGTTCGGGCTGGTCACCGCGCCGCTGCTGGTCACGCTGAGCTGGGTCTTCCGCCGCCGGGTCCGCGAGCGCGCGCGCCGGCAGCGCCGCCACGAGGGGGACCTGGCGTCGGTGGCCAACGAGGCGCTGTCCGCGATGGCCGTGGTGAAGGCGTTCGGGGCGGAGACGCTGGAGGCCGAGCGGGTGCGGTCGCGGTCGGAGCAGCGCATGGGCGCCGGCGTCGAGGTGGCCCGCCTGCAGGCCGGCTTCGACGGCACGGTCGGCGTGCTGCGCGCGCTCTCCACCGCGCTCGTGACGATCGCCGGCGTCGTCCGCGTCGCCCACGGCGACCTCTCCCCCGGCGACCTGATCGTGTTCGTCTCCTACACGCGCAAGGCGCACAGCCCGATGCGCAGCTTCGCCCGCGAGGCGAGCAAGCTCACCGCCGCACTCGCCCGCGCCGACCGCGTGGCCGAGATCCTCAGCGAGGACGAGGTGCTCGAGGAGCGCCCGGACGCCTACGCCGGCCCCCGCGCGCGCGGCGACGTCGAACTCGACGGCGTCAGCTTCGCCTACGCCGGCGAGCGGCCCGCGCTGGACGGCGTCAGCCTGCGCATCCCGGCGGGGAAGCGGGTCGCGCTCACCGGCGCGTCCGGTGCCGGCAAGTCGACCCTGTCCGCGCTCGTCGCCCGCTTCTACGACCCCACCGACGGCCGCGTGACCATCGACGGCCGCGACGCCCGCGACTGCTCGCTCGCCTGGCTGCGCCGGCAGGTGGCGGTCGTCCTGCAGGACACCGTGCTGTTCAGCGGCACGGTGCGCGAGAACATCGCCTACGGGACGGACGCCACCCCGGCGGAGATCGAGGACGCCGCGAAGGCCGCCGCCGCGCACGACTTCATCCGCGCGCTGCCGAAGGGCTACGACACCGAGCTCGGCCCGCAGGGCGTCGGCCTCTCGGGTGGGCAGCGCCAGCGCATCGGCATCGCCCGCACGCTGCTGCGCAACCCGCCGATCATCGTCCTCGACGAGCCGACGACCGCGCTCGACCGCGAGGCCGAGGCGCAGGTGCTGGCCGGCCTGGACCGCCTGATGCGCGGCCGGACGTGCCTGCTGATCACCCACTCGCCGCGGCTCGCCCGCACCGCCGACGAGATCGTCGAGCTGGCCGGCGGGCAGATCGTCGACAGGCGCGCGCCGAAGCGCCCCAGGCTGCCGCAGCTCGAGCGGCTGCTCGACCCCGCGACAGCGGGACGGATACTCGCCCGCTCGCGAGACACCGAACCGCGCGAGGCGCGAATCGTCCGGGTCGCCTTCAAGCCCGGCGAGCGGCTCGACGTCCACGTGCGCGCGGCCGCCGGCGAGGCCGTCATCACCGCCGAGCCGGGCGCCGACCTGCCGGCGCAGGTGCGCGCCTGGAACCGCCGCGAGGCGACCTACGACGCCGACGAGGACGTGCTCGTCACCTGGCTGCCGTTCGACCCGCGGCTGCCCGGCCTGTCCGCCCACCCCGACGGGCTGGCCCGCCGCCTCGCGCTCGACGAGCCCGGCGAGCCGCGGCTCACCCGCTATAAGCCGCGAGGCCGCGCCGTCCTGCGCTGGGGCGATCACGTGCTCAAGGCCTACGGGCACCGCGGCCAGTTCGAGGCCGCCGTGGCCGGCCTGCGCGCCGCCACGCACACGCCGCTGCCCACCGCCGCCTTCGAGGCCGCCCTGCCCGACCTGCGGCTGACCATGCAGCGCGCCGTGCCCGGCGAGCTCCCGCCGGACGCCCGCGCGGTGGCCGGCGAGGCGGGCGAGGCTGTGGCGGCCCTGCAGCGCACGACGCTCGACCGCCTCGAAGCCGCGCCGCCCGAGCGCCAGCTCGCCTCCGCGCGCCGCAAGGCGCAGCTGATCGCCGCCGTCGCCCCCGAGCTGCGCACGCTGACCGAGCCGCTGACGCACCGGCTGGAAAGCACGCTCCCGCGCATGCAGCCGCTGCGCCCCGCCCACGGCGACTTCCACGCCGACCAGCTGCTGGTCGGCCAGGACCGCCTCTCGGTGGTCGACTTCGACTCGCTCTGCCTCGCGCCCGCGGCGCTCGACCTCGCCACCTACGCGGCGGATGTCGTGCGCGGCCGGCCCGAGGACAACGACACGCTGCACGCCGTGCTGGAGCCGCTGCTCGCCGGCTACGGCACGCGTCCGGAGGCGCTCGAGTGGCATCTGGCCACGGCGATCCTCACCCGGGCGGCCCACCCGTTCCACCGCCAGGCCCCCGGCTGGCGCGAGCGCATGGAAGCGATGGTCACGATCGCGGAGGCGACCCTTGGCTGATGCCCTTGTCACTGGCTGCGCCGGCTTCATCGGCTCGCACCTCACCGAGTCGCTGCTCGCGGACGGGCACACCGTCATCGGCGTCGACTGCTTCAACGACAACTACCGGCGCGAGGACAAGCGGGCCAACCTGGAGGCGGCGCTGCAGCACGACGACTTCCGGCTCGTCCCGGACGACCTGGTGAGCGCCGACCTGCCGGCGCTGCTCGCCGAGTGCGACGTCGTCTACCACCTGGCCGGCGAGCCCGGCGTGCGCGCGAGCTGGGGCCGGCGCTTCGACCGCTACACGCACCACAACGTCGCCGCCACCCAGCGCCTGCTCGAGGCGGCCCGCGGCCGGCCCGGGCTGCGCGTCGTCTACGCGTCCTCCTCGTCGGTCTACGGCGACGCGCTCGCGCTGCCCACGCGCGAGGACGTCACGCCGCGGCCGCTGTCCCCCTACGGCGTGACCAAGCTGGCCGCTGAGCACATGTGCGGCCTCTACCGCGAGGAGCACGGCCTCGACACCGTGTCACTGCGCTACTTCTCCGTCTACGGCCCGCGCCAGCGCCCGGACATGGCGTTCCGGCGCTTCTGCGAGGCCGTGGTCGCCGGCCGGCCGATCGAGCTCTTCGGCGACGGCCGCCAGACCCGCGACTTCACCTACGTGGCCGACATCGTGGCCGCGACGCGGGCGGCCGGCGAGGGCCGGGCGTCCGGCGTGCTCAACGTGGGCGGCGGCGGGGCGGTCAGCCTCAATCGCACGCTCGAGCTGCTGGCCGGGATCGCCGGGCGCCCGCTGGACGTGCGGCGCGGCGCGCGCGAGTCCGGCGACGTGCAGGACACCGGCGCGGACATCTCCCGCGCCCGCGCGCGGCTCGGCTACGCGCCGGCCACCACCGTCGCGGACGGGCTGGCCGCCGAGTTCGACTGGGTGCTCAGCGCACCTGCAGAACGTCGAGCTCGAACCCGGCGCTCAGCCCCTGCAGCAGCAGGAAGCGCGGGTTGGACTGGGTGAGCCGGTAGGCCTGCACGCTGCTCGCGCCCGCCCGGATGAGCAGGTGGAAGCCGAGTTGCTGGGTGTGCTCGCGGGTGCCGGGATGGCCGTCGGAGGCCAGGCAGTAGGCGCGGCCGTTGCGCACCAGGTCGAGGGCCATCTCCTGCGCGTCCAGGCCGTGGTTGCCGAGCAGCGAGCTGACGTTGACCTGCAGCAGCGCGCCGCGCTCGAGCAGGCCGGGCAGGCGCTCGTGGCCGCCGGCCGCGCGCTCGGGGTGGGCGAGCAGGACGCCGTAGCCGAGGTCCCACAGCCGCTCGGCAGCCGCCTCGAAGTCGTCCTCCAGGCCCGCGAACGGGCACTCGAGCAGCAGCCAGCGCGCGCCGGGCGGGCCTTGCGCGACCAGCTCGAGCTGCTCCGGGGCGAGCGCCAGCGCGTCGTCGTGCGCCAGCTCGCCGCCGCCGTGCACCCGGACGCTCAGCCCGGCCCGGTCGATCTCGTCCTGGACGTCCTCGCGCAGCGGGGCCAGGTCCTCCAGCGGGACGCGCGGGAAGTGCGCGCGCTTGATGTGCGGCGTGCAGGCCACGTCGCGCACGCCCTCGGCGTGCAGGCGGCGGGCGTGCCGCAGGGTTTCCTCCATCGTCTTCGCCCCGTCGTCGATGCCGGGCAGGAGGTGGAGATGCAGATCCACGTATGACACGGCCCTATGTGCTAGCAGGGCTTTTGCGCGGACCGGACGGGCGGTCACGCCGGCGTCACATCCCCTAATGTAGTGTTTGCATGGTGCAAGCAACTCACGCGGCCGGCGAAGACGTCCTCGTCGGGCTGTGGCGGGTCATCCGGCGGCTGAAGTCGAGCGCGGCGACGCTCGGCGGCGACCCGGCGGCCCTTCACGTGATCCACATGGTCAAAGAGCACGGGCCGCTGCGGCTGACCGCGCTCGCCGAGGCGGCGATGCTGGACGCGTCGACGGTCAGCCGGCACGTGCAGCACCTCGAGGCGGCGGGCCACCTCGCCCGCACCACCGACCCGGACGACCGCCGCGCCACGCTGATCGCGGTCACCGAGAGCGGCCAGGCGCTGCTGGGCGAGGCGCTGGCCGCCCGCGGCCGGCTGCTCGACGACGCGCTGGCCGGCTGGCCGGAGGCGGACCGCGCGGCGCTCGCCCGGCTGCTGGCGCGGCTCGCGGAGGACATGGCATGAGCGCCGAGGCCGGCCCGCTGGACCTCACCCACCGGCAGATCCTCACCGTGCTGACCGGCGTGATGGCCGGGATGCTCCTGGCCGCGCTGGACCAGAGCATCGTCGGCACCGCGCTGCCGCGGATCGTGTCCGAGCTCGGCGGCCTGGACAAGCTGTCGTGGGTCGTCACCGCGTACCTGCTGACGTCGACCGCGGTCACGCCGCTGTGGGGCAAGATCTCCGACCTCTACGGGCGCCGCAAGGTCTTCCAGGCGGCGATCGGCATCTTCGTCGCCGGCTCGATGCTCTCGGGGCTGGCCCAGACCATGACCGAGCTGATCGGGGCCCGCGCCTTCCAGGGCATCGGCGGCGGCGGGCTGTTCGCCATCGCGCTGTCGATCATCGGCGACGTCATCCCCCCGCGCGAGCGCGGCCGCTACCAGGGCTACTTCGGCGCGGTGTTCGGCGTCTCCAGCGTCGCCGGGCCGCTGCTGGGCGGCTGGTTCACCGACGGCCCGGGCTGGCGCTGGATCTTCTACGTCAACGTGCCGATCGGGATCGCGGCGCTGGTCATCACCTCCAGCGCGCTCAAGCTGCCGGTGCGCCGGCGCGAGCACGCGATCGACTATCGCGGCGCGCTGGCCATCATCGCCTCGGTCACCTGCCTGCTGCTGTACTTGAACTGGCGCGGCCCGGACCACGGCTGGGGCGAGGGCGCGGCGGTCGCGCTGGCCGCCGCCGCGGTCGCCTTCGCCGCGCTGTTCGTGTGGATCGAGTCGCGCGCCGCCGAGCCGATCCTGCCGCTGCACCTGTTCCGCAACCCGATCTTCCGCGTCGGCAACGCGTTCGGCTTCCTGTCCGGCATGGTCCTGTTCGGGACGATCATCTTCCTGCCGCTCTACCTGCAGGCGGTCAAGGGCATGTCGCCCACCGAGTCCGGGCTGGCGCTGCTGCCCGCGGTGATCGGGATCTTCTCCACGTCGATCTCCGCCGGGCAGATGATCACCCGCACCGGGCGCTACAAGATCTATCCGGTCCTGGGCGGGCTGATCCTGATCTTCGCCATGCTCGGGCTGACCCGGCTGTCCTCCCACACGCCCTACTGGGAGGTGGCGATCGCCGTCTACGTGTGGGGCGCGGGGATCGGGCTGACGATGCAGACGATCCTCACCGCGGTGCAGAACGCGGTCGACTACCGCGACCTCGGCACGGCCACCGGCGCGGTCACGTTCTTCCGCCAGATCGGCGGCGCGATCGGCGCGGCGGTGTTCGGGGCGATGCTCTCCAGCCGGCTGGCCGTGCACCTGTCCGACGCGTTCGGCGGCCGCCTGCCGCCGGGGACGGCCACCGACGCCAACGACGTGGAGGCGATCCGCCACCTGCCGGCGGCGGTCCGCGACCGGGTGCTGGACGCGTTCTCGAGCGCGCTCGACGACGTGTTCCTCGTGGGCGTGCCGATCGTGATCCTGGCCTTCCTGGTCGCGCTGGCGCTGAAGGAGATCCCGCTGCGCAGCGGCGCGGGGGCGGCGCCCGC